>NZ_JBLYIF020000007.1:0-72818 GCF_048548695.2 Pontibacter sp. JAM-7 | reverse complement strand
CGATGCTCTAACCAACTGAGCTATATTGCCATGTTTCAGAGGCGCGAATTATTCCCTTTTGGGCGTTTTATGTCAACCGTTTGGCCGGTGAAAAAAGCACGGGATGCAGGACAAAAAAAACCAGCACGCTGGCTGGCTTTTTTTGTGGTGTTGGATGGTTAAAAAAGCATCAAACGTTGAAGCGGAAGTGGATAACATCACCATCTTTTACGATGTACTCTTTGCCTTCAAGCCGCCATTTTCCTGCATCTTTTGCGCCCTGCTCGCCTTTGTTGGCGACAAAGTCATCGTAAGCAATGGTTTCTGCGCGGATAAAACCTTTCTCAAAATCGGTATGGATGACACCTGCGGCCTGAGGTGCAGTAGCTCCAACCTTGACCGTCCAGGCGCGTACCTCTTTCACACCGGCGGTGAAATAGGTTTGTAGGTTAAGCAGATCATATCCGGCGCGAATAACACGGTCGAGACCGGGTTCTTCCATGCCCAGATCCTGCAAAAACTCGAGGCGTTCATCATCATCCAGTTCAGCAATTTCAGCTTCAAGCTTATTGCACACGACGACCACGCCTGCACCTTCTTGCTCGGCCAGGGCGCGTACCTTATCCAGATGCGGGTTGTCGTCAAAGCCATCCTCGTCCACATTGGCGATATACATAGTAGGTTTGACTGTCAGCAGGTGGAAGCTCTTAACAATTTTCATCTCGTCTTTATCGAGATCCATGGCGCGAACGGGCTGCCCTTCTTCAAGGTGCGGGATGAGGCGCTCGAGCATCGCTTTCTGTGCGACCGCTTCCTTGTCGCCACCTTTGGCGCCACGCTGTACACGCTGCAGCTGTTTTTCGGCAGACTCAAGGTCGGCCATTGCTAGTTCCAGGTTGATGGTTTCAATATCATCAAGCGGATCAATTTTGTTGGCAACATGGATCACATTGCTGTCTTCAAAGCAGCGGACGACATGTGCAATGGCATCGGTCTCGCGAATGTTGGCGAGGAATTTATTACCCAGTCCTTCTCCCTTGGAGGCACCAGCGACCAGACCAGCGATATCAACAAACTCCATGGCGGTGGGTACAACGCGTTCTGGGCTGACCAGATCCGCCAGTTTATCCAGTCGGGGATCGGGCATGGCTACTGTGCCGGCATTAGGCTCAATGGTGCAGAATGGGAAGTTTTCAGCTGCAATCCCGTTTTTGGTCAGAGCATTGAAAAGAGTGGATTTACCCACATTTGGTAGGCCGACAATACCGCATTTGAAACCCATCTGGTCAGTCCTCTGAGTGGTTGATTAGGAAGCGGAAAAACTGTGTAACTGATTCATGGCTTGTCCCCAGGCGCCTTTGACGGCAAGTTCAAGGTAGCGTTGAGCTTCATCACTGGCAATTTGTGTCGCGTCACGCTCTTGTGCGGGGGCTTTACCCAGAACAAAGTTACTCACCTGACTACTGTGGCCGGGATGTCCGATACCCAGTCGCAGGCGATAAAAATTCTTGTTGTTGCCAAGTTTGCTGACAATGTCTCGCAGGCCGTTATGGCCACCATGACCGCCGCCCTGTTTGAAGCGAGCGATGCCAGGCGCGAGGTCCAGCTCGTCATGAGCCACCAGAATGGATTCAGCAGGGATCTTGTAGAAGCCGGCAAGTGCCGCGACTGCCTGACCACTGAGGTTCATAAAGGTCGTGGGGACCAATAGGTGAACTGGCTGGCCAGCGAGCATGATCTTGGCATACAGGCCGTGATATCGGGATTCGGCCTTCAGAGAGGTGAGATGCCGAGCAGCAAGCTGCTCGACAAACTCAGCGCCGGCATTATGACGGGTCTGGGTATAGCGGGCCCCGGGATTGCCGAGGCCGACGATTAGCTCGATTTTGTCATTCATGCCGGACGTAATCGATCAGGATTACTTAGCAGCGCGAGCGCCACGTGGAGCGTAAACGTAACCGATACCCTGGTCGTGGTCTTCACCGCGACGCAGAGCAACAATCTCAACGCCTGCTGGCAGGGAGATGTCAGACAGGTGAAGAACCTGGTCGCTTTGGCAAGCAGACAGGTTAACTTCAACAGACTCTGGCAGGTCGCTTGGCAGACACAGGATCTCTACAGTGTTCTTTTCAGCAGCAAACTTGCATGCTGCTTTAGACGCTGCGGATTTTTCAAAACCAGCAAATGAGATCGGTACAGTGATCTTGATTTTGTTGGTTTTGGTGATGCGCTGGAAATCAGCGTGCAGAACCGTTGGCTTGGAAGGGTGGCGCTGCAGATCCTTGATGATGACCTGTTCTTCTTTGTCATCCAGTTTCAGCGTCAGGATGGAAGAGAAGAAGGTGTTATCTGCCAGCATTTTAACCAGTTCGTTATTCTGTACAGAGATAGCGGCAGGCTTTTTACGCTTGTCACCACCATACAGGATACCTGGTACCAGGCCTTCACGACGCAGGCGGCGGCTCGCACCTTTCCCTTCGTCTTCACGTGCTACAGCATTTACAACAAAGTTAGACATTTTCTTTACCTTTAAAAAACAATCTGCAACACCTTGCGACCAGGTCTTGCAGATCATGTTACCCCGTGGGGCAGATATCCGATCCTGGGATCGGGTGTGTTATCAGTGGATCAACCGCTTAGCGGAACATCGCACTGATGGATTCTTCATTGCATACCCGGCGTACGGCTTCAGCCAGCAAGGGTGCCAGGGTCAGTTGTCGGATTTTGCCAGTTTTCTTGGCTTCTTCTGACAGCGGAATAGTATCCGTAACAACCAGCTCGTCCAGCTCGGACTCGGTGACATTTTTGATCGCCGGGCCTGACAGTACCGCGTGGGTGGCATAAGCCATGACTTTCGCCGCGCCGTTGGCTTTCAGTGCTTTGGCTGCTTTGCACAGTGTGCCAGCGGTATCGCACATGTCGTCGACCAGTACGCAGGTACGGCCTTCAACGTCACCAATGATATTCATTACCTGAGACTCGTTGGCGCGTTCACGACGCTTGTCGATGATGGCCAGATCGCAGTCCAGTTGTTTTGCCACGGCGCGGGCGCGAACCACACCGCCAACGTCAGGAGAGACAATCATCATGTCACCGTGCTCCTGGTCCATAATGTCGTCCAGCAGTACCGGGGAACCGTAAACGTTATCCACTGGGGTGCTGAAAAAGCCCTGAATCTGATCCGCGTGCAGATCAACCGTCAAAACGCGGTCGATACCCACAGTGGACATCATGTCGGCTACGACCTTGGCGCTGATAGCAACGCGGGCAGAGCGTGGGCGACGATCCTGACGGGCGTAGCCAAAGTAAGGCACGACCGCAGTGATGCGACCAGCAGATGCACGACGCAGCGCATCTGCCATTACGATCAGTTCCATCAGGTTGTCGTTAGTCGGTGCGCAGGTCGACTGGATGATAAATACATCTTTACCGCGCACGTTTTCCTGGATCTCAACGCTCACTTCGCCATCGCTGAAGCGACCTACGTTGGCCTGACCCATCGGGACATCCAGACGTTCTACCACCTTAAGGGCTAGCTCAGGGTTGGCATTACCGGTGAAAACCATCATCTGTGACACGGTGAGCACCTTTTCGACACTTGTTAATTCGGGATTGGATTGGGAACCGTTCATGGGTTATTGGCTGGGGTAGGAGGATTCGAACCTCCGCATACTGGAATCAGAATCCAGTGCCTTACCGCTTGGCGATACCCCAACGTTGCTCCTATGGAGGACGGCCTCCGTTCAAAGAGGCGCAGATTATCCAAGATCAATTAGGCAAAGTCAAACCAGAAAACGGCCTAGACGTCAGGCGCTGCGCCACTTATCCAGTCATGAATTACAATGAGAATCGTAAGCTGGCCGTGCTGCAGGCGCAACTTGCGGGGCAGGGTGGGTGAGCCGCTGTGATAGGCGAGAAATTCAACCTGCCAACCCGCTTGGCGTAATAGGCTGAGACGGTTCTGCTCGAGAATTAATGTGCTACTGGGGCCAGGTGCTGGCAGACCTCTGATCCACCAGTAAAACTGACTCACCGGCAGGTGCCAGCCAAGATACTCTTCCAGTAATGCATCGGGGGAGGAGCCACGAAATATGCCCTCGCCGGCAACATCTACTGTGACGGCACCGGGATTACCGTATAGGGAAGCGCCTCCCTGTCCCCAGGGGCCGCGAATATCGATTTGATAGTTATCGCTGGCCTGAACCCATTTCAGGTTGGCTGATTGGCTGTCCTGTGGCGTACGGATGCCGATTTTACCTTTGAGTGTCCAGTCTTTAAGTTGGCTGAGGGTTTGTTGGTGTAACTCCCAGCTATCGCTGGCCATAGGTGGCTGCGGCGGTGCAGAGCTACAGCCGGACAGGATAAGGATGGATAGGAGGGTTGCCAACCAAAGCTTCATGGCGTCGATTCGTTATTCACCAGAGCCTGGGCTTTGAGCAAGAATGGACTTTCTGGCGACTTGTTAAGAGCAGTTCTGAGCAACATGCGTGCTTTATGTTTCGCTTTTGTCTGCCAATAGGCTTGTATCAGATGTGCCGCGACTTCAGGGTCGGGGTGGCGCTCATAAGCCAGTTCAAGATAGGGAACCGCTTCATCGGGCTGGCCGCGCAGGAATAGAATCCAGCCCATGGAATCGAGTATGGCTGGGTCATCAGGCTTTAGGCGCAGCGCAGCACTAATGAGTTGGTAGGCCTCTTCATAACGCTGGGTATGCAGTGTCAGGGTGTAGCCCAAGGCATTCAGGGTCATGGCGTTGTTGGGTTCCTGTTGCAGGATTTGGCGCAGGTCCTGCTCGGCCTGAAGGAAATCGACCGACTCGATTAACATGGCGCGGCTATATAGCAGATCCAGATTGCCGGGGAACGATGCCAGGGCTGCATTCAGTATTTCAATCCCTTCTGGCCGGTAGCCATGTATATCCAGCCACTCTGCTTCCAACATATACAGTTCGGTGGTCAGATCTGGATGGTCACTGCGGGCCTGGTTGAGAATCGATTGGGCCTGGGCTTTGTCTTGTGGCTGATCCAGTAACGAGATGGCGCGAGATCGGGACTGCAGCAGGTTACTGCCAGCAGTGACTTGCAGAAAGTGCTCCATCGCCAGTGTGTTCTGCTGCGCTTGCTGTGCGATATAACCTAGATAGTAGTGGGGCGAAGTATCTTCGGGTGATTGCTTGAGCAGGTCGTTGAGAGCAGACGCTGCCGCATCCATCTGGCGGTTTTCTAACATCAACAGTGCCAGATAGTAAGCCAGCTTATCATCCCCAGGATTGTTGTCACGCAAGGCAAAGGCATGGTTAATGGCCGCCGGATATTCGGTACTGTCAAACAGCAGTTGGACATAAAGCAGATGTATCTGGCGGTTGTCAGGCTGTTTTTCGTAGGCTTCTTTAACCAGTTCCAATGAGCGGATGGTCTCGCCGTTTTTATGCAGCAATTCGGCTTTTTGTACCAGAATATCCAAGTTATCTGGTTCCAGTGCTAATGCTTTGTTGTAGGCTGATTCGGCTTGTAGTGCAAAGCCTGCCTGGCCATATAGCAATGCCAGTGTAGTCAGCAATTCGGGGTCGTTGCTGTTCTCTTGATGGCGATGTTTCAGCAGTGACAGATATTGTTGACGTTGTACTTCCGGCAACTTGCTGCTTTGGCGTCTAATCAGGGCCAGTACTGCACTGCTGTCCTGATCCAGGGCTTTATTAAGCAGTGGCAGTGCCTGGTTAAATTCTCCTTGGTGCAGGTGTACGGCAGCTTCAAATTGATAAGGTTCTGTATTGTCAGGCTCGATATCACGCCAGAGTTGGCTCGCTTGTAAAAGCGCTTTGCTGTTATTCAGAAATTGCGCGATGCGAGTGGCACGTTCAGCGACGCGCGGGTCACGGGTTTTTTCAGCCTGCTCCAGGTATTGCTCCAGTGCCAGGGGAAACATACGGCGTTGACCAGCCAGTTCGGCTACCAGCAACGAGTACAGAGATTCCTGATTAAATTCACCTGGGATATAGATGATTTCAGCATCTTGTTTTGGGTAGATGATCTGATATTTCGGTGCAGACTGTGCAGTTGTTGCGGCGTGAGTGTCCGGCTGCGTAGGTGTTTCAGCAACTGAACTACATCCACTTAATAGCAGTGGAAGTAGCAAGCAGGATTTGAACACATTTTTCATTAGAAACCATTAATTACCGCAACAGTGGAAATATCCACTATAGATGAATCGCTGTTGCTTTGTAAGACACTGGGAGTTGTACGACAGTTCGCATGGGATGGATGAATATTTGTATGGAAACAGCAGGATAGCGTTGCTTGTGCTAGTTGTTAAGAGTCAGTAACGACGGCGGGGAAGGCTATGTCACAATCTGCGGGTTTTACTTTTTTCGGTTCGGTGCGGCGTAATAGCGTGGCGCTGATGAGTCTGTTGATTGCCATTGTTGCGCTCACTCAAAATTCCTGGCGGGCAGAGCGTACCGAAGAGAACCGCAATATCCGCTATGCGGCATTTGAGGTGCTGCGCGAAGCGACAGAGCTGCAGTTGCTGGTGGACCATGCTCATTATGATGCTGACAGTGGCGAAGGCAATCCGATTGTTGGTTGGGCAATGGTGCAGTATATGGTTGATCTGAGTATTGTTTTACCCCCGGAAATCGGCGCGGAGTCGGCAAACCTGAAGCAAGTATGGCAAGCACATTTTAGTGCGCTGGGTGCTGCAAATAGTGATAACAGTCTGCAGGCGAATGAAACTATCACTGCAGCCATTCAATCTCTGCGGCAAGTGGTTAAGAAAATCATTATCTCGCTCGAATAATGCTGCAACTGAATCGCATTGCCAGGCTTTACGTCCGGTCGGCAATTGTTTGGGAGCACTTGTTACGCTTTGTTGCTCAAGCGCTTTGCTCTGGGTCAGCTTGGACAGAGTTTTCTGTCCTGTATTTTAATCTTTGCACTAAAGCGTTGTATCATAGCGCGCTTGTTTGTACTGGATTCACTGACAATGGCATTACTGGCACTGGGCATCAATCACAAGACGGCAACCGTTGCGGTGCGCGAGAAAGTCGCTTTTGCGCCGGAACACCTGTCCGATGCACTTGCTACGGCCAGTGATTATGCTGGATTGAAAGAGCTGGTGATCCTCTCTACCTGCAATCGGACCGAGCTGTATTGTGCGTCTGAACAGCAGGACCCTGAGCGTCTTTTGGACTGGTTGAGTGAGTATCATGGCGTTAGTCGTGAGGAGCTCAACCAATGTGCTTATTGTCACAGTGATGAAGCGGCTGTGCGGCATATGATGCGAGTTGCCAGTGGCCTTGACTCTCTGGTGCTGGGCGAACCCCAGATCCTGGGTCAGCTGAAATCCGCACATGGTTTATCCCAGGAGCATGGTTGCCTGGGAGGTGAGTTAGGACGGTTGTTTCAGCAGACGTTCTCTATTGCGAAACGGGTACGTACCGACACGGCCATTGGTGAAAATCCGGTATCAGTGGCCTATGCGGCAGTCAGCCTGGCGCAGCATATTTTTGCCGATTTAAGTCGCAGTAAAGCCTTGTTGATTGGCGCCGGAGAAACCATCGAATTGGTGGCGCGTCACTTGGGGCAGGCGGGTGTTAAACAGATGACAGTGGCCAACCGAACCCTGGGGCGGGCATTGGATCTGGCTCAAGAGTTTGATGGCAAGGCGATCTTACTGGGAGATATTCCTCAGGCCTTAGTCGATGCCGATATCGTGATCGCATCTACTGCGAGTCAGTTGCCTATTCTGGGTAAAGGGGCGGTGGAAGCGGCCCTGAAAAAACGCAAACACCGTCCGATCTTCATGGTCGATATTGCCGTGCCGCGGGATATAGAAGAGCAGGTCGCAGAACTGGACGATGTTTATCTCTACACTGTTGATGATCTGCGTGAGGTAATAGAAGAAAATCAGCGTAGCCGGGAAAGTGCAGCGCTGGAAGCTGAAGAGATCATCGAGGCCGGTACGCATGAATTTATGCGCCAGTTGCGGGCGTTAAATGCAGTGGATCTGCTGACCACCTTTCGCAGCCGTACTGAAGCGATGCGAGACCAGGAGCTGGAAAAAGCCCTGCGCCAGCTGGATAAGGGTAAGCCCGCCGCCGATGTGTTGCATCTACTTGCGCGCGGTCTGACCAATAAGTTTTTGCACCAACCTACTATTCAATTACGTCAGGCCAGTGCCGATGGCCGCACGGATCTGCTGGATCTGCTGCAGGAACTCCATCAGCTGGATGACCCCAAGAATTCATCTGAATGAAACAATCGATTCTCGATAAGTTAGACAAACTCAGTGACCGTTATGACGAACTGGCGGTACTGTTGTCGGAACCTGAAGTGATCTCGGATCAAAGTCGGTTTCGTGATTTTTCCATGGAATATTCTGAACTTGAGCCTGTGGTCAAAACCTTTGCCGAATATCGTCAGGTTGAGGAGGACATGGCTGAAGCGGAATCGATGCTCGAGGATAGCGACCCTGATCTGCGTGAAATGGCGCGGGAAGAGCAGCAGTCTGCTAAGCAGCGAATCGAAGCGCTTACCGACGTTCTGCAGATACAGTTACTGCCGAAAGACCCTAATGATGGCCGTAACGTGTTTCTGGAAGTGCGTGCTGGTACTGGCGGTGATGAAGCGGCTATATTTGCTGGCGACCTGTTTCGTATGTACTCCCGTTATGCGGAAACCCAGGGCTGGCGGGTGGAAGTGGTCAGTGCTAATGAAGGTGAACATGGCGGTTTCAAAGAGATTATCAGCCGTGTTGTCGGCACTGATGTGTATTCCCGCTTAAAATTTGAGTCCGGCGCACACCGGGTACAGCGGGTGCCGGAAACTGAATCTCAGGGCCGAATTCATACCTCTGCCTGTACGGTTGCGGTGATGCCTGAGCTGGATGAGTCCGCCGAGGTAGAGATCAACAAGGCAGATCTGCGGGTGGATACCTTCCGTGCCTCCGGTGCGGGTGGGCAGCATGTCAACAAAACGGATTCTGCTATTCGTCTTACCCACCTGCCCACAGGGGTAGTGGTGGAGTGTCAGGAAGAGCGTTCACAGCATAAGAATCGCGCCAAGGCGATGTCACTACTGGCGTCCCGGTTGCAGGCCGCAGAACAGGAAAAACAGGCGGCTACCATGGCCAGTACCCGCAAAAGCCTGGTGGGTAGTGGTGATCGTTCTGAACGCATCCGTACCTATAACTACCCGCAGGGCCGGGTAACCGATCACCGCATCAATTTGACGCTGTATAAACTGCCGGAAATTGTCGGTGGAGAATTACAGCATGTCATAGACCCGTTGCGTCATGAGTTTCAACTGGAACAGCTCAGTGCATTGTCTGAGGACGGCTGATGCGTCTTGATCAGGCGTTATTGTTAAGTTCAGAACTGACGGATGTCAGTCCAACGCCGGATATTGATCTGGAGCTGTTGTTGTGTCACCTGCTGCAGCAGCCACGCAGTTACTTGTTTACCTGGCCTGAATACCAGCTCTCGGATGCAGAGTGTCAGCAGTTGACCGAGTTGCTGGCAAGGCGCAAGGCGGGCGAGCCGGTGGCGCATATCATTGGTCAGCGCGGTTTCTGGTCTTTCGATTTGGCGGTTTCATCGGATACACTGATCCCCAGACCTGATACGGAACTGCTGGTGGAGACTGCGTTGCAGCTCGGTTTACCTGTCGATGCCAGAGTCGCAGACTTGGGCACTGGCACCGGGGCAATTGCCCTGGCATTGGCCAGCGAGCAGCCGTATTGGCAATTAGTGGCGTCGGACATAGTGACTGGTGCGGTGGCATTGGCAGAGCGGAATCGCCAGCGGTTAGGCTTGAATAATGTCACCCTGTTGCAGGGTAGCTGGTTTGAGCCTCATCAGGGGGGATATGACTTGGTTATCAGTAACCCGCCCTATATCGATGAGCAGGACCCACATTTGGCGGCAGGTGATCTGCGCTTCGAACCAAAAACGGCACTGGTGGCAGCCGAAAAAGGGTTGGCGGATATTCGCTGTATCAGTGAGCAGGCACGCAGTTATCTGCAGCCTGGTGGCTGGTTGTTGTTTGAACATGGTTATGAGCAGGCGCCGGCGGTGCGTGATCTGTTACAGGAACTGGGCTTTACTGTGGTGACTACCTGGCGTGATCTGGCTGATCATGAACGGGTCACCGGCGGGCGCTGGCTGAATAAAGAGGAGCATTATGCTGACCGATGAACAGTTGTTGCGTTACAGCCGGCAGATCATGTTGCCTGATGTGGATATCAATGGGCAGGAGACCTGGCTTAACTCGACTGTATTAGTGGTAGGCCTGGGCGGCTTGGGCAGTCCTGTAGCGATGTATCTTGCCGCTGCGGGCATTGGTGAACTGGTGTTGGTGGATGGGGACGAAGTTGATCTCAGTAACCTGCAGCGTCAGATCGCCCATACCACTAAACGGCTGGGTCAGCCCAAGGTGGACTCAGCTAGAAAGGCCCTCGCGGCATTGAATCCACAGGTCAGAATCAAAACCCAATATGAGCAATTGGGTGAAGAGGCACTGCATCGCCTGGTCGCTACGGTTGATCTGGTGGTGGACTGCAGTGATAACTTCGCGACGCGGTTTGCCCTCAATCGAGCCTGTTTTGCGCATCAAAAACCCTTGGTCTCCGGTGCAGCGATCCGTATGGAGGGGCAAGTGTCAGTGTATGACCCGCTGCAGGTTGACTCGCCTTGTTATCAGTGCCTCTATGGTGAAGGAGATGAAGAATCGCTGACCTGTTCAGAATCAGGGGTGTTATCGCCGTTGGTGGGCATTATCGGCTCAGTACAGGCGTTGGAGGCACTTAAAATGCTGGCGTCTGTGGGACGCAGCCTGGCTGGGCGACTACTCTTGCTGGATGCGGCAAGCATGGAGTGGCGCGAGATGAAATTGCGCAAAGACCCGGCATGCCCGGTATGTTCTTCCCGGCAGGTTAACCGGAATAGTTAATGACTCCCCATACCCGCATCAGATAAATACCTGTGCTCAGCGTAAGCACTGACCCTAATGTAGTTGCCAGGATAATGTTGGCTGCCAGCTCGGCGTTACCGCGCATGGTTTTGGCCATGACAAAGCTGGCGGCGGCTGTTGGACAGCCAAACAGTATCATGAGTAGTGTCAGGTCCTGACCTTCAAATCCCGCCAGATAAGCACCCAGCGTCAGCATGACAGGCATCAGCAAGAGTTTGTTGGTGGTGGCCCAAAAGGCCTGGCCTGAGGTGCTTTTCAAGCTTTCCATATTGAGCGATGCACCGATGGTCAACAGTGCCAGAGGCAGTGTCATATTGGCAAAATAGCGTCCGGAACGCTGCACGACATCCGGCAGATCAATGCTCAGATATGAGATCGGCAGTGCCAGTATTACCGCAATAATCAGCGGGTTGCGCACTACTTCCAGCAATGCTCCCCTGAAGCGGCGGCCATCGGTTTGATGGTGTGGCAGCGTTAATGCCAAGATCGATAACACGTTAAATAACGGAATCACCAAGGCTAGCAGTAGAGATGCCTGCGCCAGGCCTGAATCTGAGTAGAGGTTGTAACTGATAGCTAGGCCGATGATGCCGTAGTTGCTGCGGAAACTGCCCTGAATAAAAACCCCCAGGTCTTCGGCGCGGTGAATAAATCGCCGCGAGGTCAGCCATAGGCCGGTAAAAAACACCAAGGTGCCAATAAACACAAAACCCAATTGTTCGGGGTTAAAAACGGCCTGGAAGTCGGTGCGTGCAATCGACATAAACACCAATGCAGGCAGTGTCACCACAAACACCAGTTTGGAGGCAGTATGCACGAATGCGTCATCAATCAGGGCGACTCGACGCAGAATAAACCCCAGTAATACGATGACAAAAATGGGGGCAACAATATTGGCGGTGAAAATCACCGAATCCAGATACAGGTTCAAGGTGGCTGCTCTTAGGTGGTGGGGTGGCGAAAAGCTGTGTCTCTCAGTGTGTCATTCAAGCATAGCTCCTTGCCGGAGTGAAGGTCGTATTAGGCAACAGTCTGATGATTGAAAGTGAGCGGGCATAAAAAGCCGCCCGCGAGGCCAAAGCTGGACATGCTGCGTATCATCGGGCGTAGGCAGTGGCAGTAAACTGTCAGGCTAGCAGGGACCTGGCAGTCAGTAGGCCGCTGCCCGGCATCACGGTTTGCCCGGGCATACATGTGGCTCCGGCCTCTCATGTCGTTGGGTAGCCCATGCACAACAACGCCGCACACGCGTTGATTTAGAGGGGTGACTACCGCCAACATGTGGACGGAAGGGCAGGTGCCTTGTTGCAAGGACTAACCCTGCCGGGGTTGCGAAACAATCTCCTTTACAGCACTGCGGACCTTATGGTGCTTGCCTGCAGTTTGCTTTGGGGGTGTAAGGTACATGGGTTGATCAAGAAATAGACGGTGATCCATCTCGGTGAGTGCCTCACTAATCAGCGGCCTGAATTCCATTTGCTGCAGGATGTCGCGTTCAAGATCAACGCCGGGGGCTATTTCAGTGAGCATCAGACCATCAGTGGTCAGTTTGAAAACCGCGCGTTCTGTAATAAAAGTGACGCGCTGCCCCTGAGTCATGGCGTAACTGCCATTAAAGGTGATCTGTTGCACCTGGAGCTTAAATTTTTTCATGCCCCCGTTTTTTTCAATTTTCAGGCTGCCGTTGCTGATTTTTAATAGCTGGCTGCCCGAGGTGAAAGTGCCGAGAAAATACAGTTCTTGGGTGTTTTGGCTGATGTTGATAAAGCCACCGGCACCGGCCAGTTTGCTGCCAAAACGGCTAACATTGACATGGCCTTCGGGGCAGGTTTCTGCCAGCCCCAAAAATGCCTGGTCCAGGCCGCCGCCATCGTAAAAATCGAACTGTGCCGGTTGGTCGATAATGGATTCAGGGTTGCTGACAGCGCCAAAACTCAGTCCGCTGGCGGGCTGACCACCAATCCCGCCTGGCTCAACGGTCAGAGTGAACTCCTGCAAGCGGTGTTCCTCGGCGGCGACCTTTGCCACCATCTCCGGCATGCCGATGCCCAGATTAACAACAGCATCGGACTTTAGCTCTAGCAGGGCGCGGCGGCCGATTATTTTGCGGGCATCCAACGTGATCGATTGTTGGTTGGTTATGACTTGGCGAATTTCGCTGGTGTAAGCCGGATTGTAGTCTTCAGCGAAGGTTTGTGGATGGTCAACCGGTTCTGCGATAACAACATGGTCGACCAGAATGCCGGGAATGCGGATTCGGTCGGCTGGTAGGCTGTGTTGCTCGGTAACACGCTCTACCTGCACAAAGACTTTTCCTCCGCTATTATGCACCGCTTGCGCAATAGATAATGCTTCCAGCGGCAGGGCTTCACGCTCCATGGAGATATTGCCTTTGCTGTCGGCAGTGGTGCCACGTAACAAGGCCACCTGCAGTGGCATTGCCGGGTAGAAAAGATATTCTTTGCCTGCAATCTGCATCAGTTGTACCAATGGCTGCTGTGTCGTCTCGTTAATGCAGCCGCCTTCGATTCTTGGGTCGACAAAAGTATGCAGGCCGACGTGGGTCAGGGTGCCGGGTTTGCCTGCGGCAATATCGCGAAACATATGACAGATCACTCCCTGCGGCAGATTATAAGCTTCAATTTTATTGCTGATCGCTAGTTCACCTAGCTTGGGTGCCAGGCCCCAGTGGCCACCAATTACACGCTTAACCATGCCAGCGTGACCGAAGTGATTTAAGCCCCGGGTTTTGGCGTCGCCCTGTCCCGCGGCATATAGCAGCGTGAGATTGTTGGGTGTGCCTTGGTCCAGAAAACGCTGTTCTATGGCGTTGGCTAATGTTTCGGCAAACCCTATGCCTATAAAGCCTCCGGTGGCCAAGGTCACGTTATTCGGAATCAGTGCTGCAGCCTCGGCCGCGCTGATAAATTTTGCTGACATCTAGAGTACCTGTAGGCATGGTTTTTTTATTTTGGCATTTTCATGTATTGCAAACGGAAGGCCAGGATTCTTTTCTTACCATAAAATCAATTAGTTAGGTTTTTTGGTAAGGCTGTTAATGAAATGAGGTGTCTTACTTTCTAGACGGCCTGATAGACAGTGTCTATTTTTCTATACGACTTGGGCGGCAGCTTTTCAGGCGTTGATACAGTGTGGCACGGGAGATGCCCAGCATTTCGGCGGCTGCGGTTTTATTGCCTTGGCAGCGGCGTATGGCGTTGTGCAGTGCTCGGCACTCGGCTTGTTCACGGCTGGTACGCAGGCTGGCATCTGGCGCGGGGCCAATTTCAGGCAGATCATCGAAAGCGCCCAGGTCAGCAGCAGAGATCGTCGGACCCTCGGCCAGTACACAGCCGCGTTCGAGTCGGTTATGCAGTTCGCGAATATTGCCAGGCCAGGGGTATTGTTGCAGCCAGGTTATAGCTTCTTCCGACAGGGCGGGGGCTGGTAGTTGTGATTCGCGCTGGATCTTCTGCAGGATATGTTTGCACAGAAGCGGAATGTCACTGGTGCGGTGGCGTAGCGGCGGCAGCTTAATGGGCAGAACATTTAAACGGTAATAAAGGTCCGCTCTGAAAGTGCCGGCATCGACCATTTTTTTCAGGTCAGTCGAGGTGGCAGCAATGACCCTGACATCAACAGATTCAAGCCGGTTAGAGCCCAATGCTTCAACTTCACGCTCCTGCAGGACACGCAGTAGTTTTGCTTGCATCGGCAAAGGCATATCGGCAATTTCATCTAAAAATAAGGTGCCACCATGGGCAAGTTGTATCTTGCCTTTGCGGCTTTTGCGATCAGCACCGGTGTAGGCGCCAGGAGCAGTACCAAAAAGCTCTGCTTCTACTAATGACTCTGGTAGCGCTGCCATATTAATGCCGACAAAGGGGCCCTGGTGACGCGGGGAGGCATGATGAATACCCTGTGCCAGTAGTTCTTTACCAGTGCCGGTTTCACCTAGTAACAGTAGGGTGGTGTCTAATTGCGCGGCGCGTAATGCCTGGCGTCGTATCTGGATGATAGCGTCTGACTCGCCCAGCATATCTTCAAGGGCGTAACGGCTGGGGCGAATGATTTTTTCGTTTTCCAGTTTCTGCTGTAAACGGGCAAACTTGGCAAATAAAGGCTGTAAACTGTCGATATCATCGTAAAAAACAAAGCCAATCGCACCAATGATTTGCTGCTTTGAATTGCGAATGGGTAGTCGGGTGACGACGCACCAGCGACCGTTAATCTGCATCAAGTCAACAAAGCTGGGTTTGCCGCTTTGGACGATGCGTGGCAATTGGGTGGTAGGCAGAATCTCTTCTACCGGGATGCCGGTATAGTCGGTATCCGGATCAAGGCCGATCAGTTCACGATACGCCTGACTTAACCAGATAATACGACTGGACTCATCAACCGCAATAGAGACCTGACATAGCTGGGTGAGCAAATCAAAAAGTTTGTCGTGTTGGCGTAAGTTAGCTAAAGAGTCCATAACCGGCAGTTACTGGCTGTTGGTCTTTTTAACCTACGCCTCTCCGGGGGTAGTGCCAAGTGGTTTTTGCGATGTGTCTTATATGTCTTGGGTCTGGTGATAGGCTTTTATGCTGCGACCGCTGTGTTTAAGTTTACTGGATTGTTGCTGCAGCTGTTGCCGGGCCTGAATAAAGAGCGCAAGTAAGGTTTGGTGGTCTTGTTGCAGTTGCGAAATTTGCGGGCCTAGTTGGTCAATATCAGCCGCCGTTAGTGCGTCAAAGGGCAGGGCGCGGATCGCCTGATCCTGTTGTTGAACCAGTTTTTCCAATTCCGGCAGCAGATTCTCGTCCTGCTGCCGGATGGTAGAGATGATCGCCTGCTGGAGTGTGGTGATTAATCGATACTGCTCCAGCCAGCGGGCTTGTGCAGTGGACGTGTCAGGCATCAGGGGCGCGAGTATTATGGTGTTCCTGTGGGATCTGCTCCCAGCCGTTTTTAATATCAATCAATAGCTTAGCGACTTCATTCAGCTGATCAATGGAAGAGTGGGTGTTCGCTTTCATCAACGTTTCGTACATATAGGTGTAGAGTCGATCCAGGTTCTGCGAAACTTCATTATTATCTAAATCAGTCAGCGAAGCCTGTAAGCCGCCAATGATGCTGATGGCTTTACCGATGCTGTTTCCTTTCAGTTCGATGTTGTTGTTATCAATTGCGCCTTTGGCAGTTGCAATGCGTTCCAGTGCGCCATTAAGCAGCATTAAAATCTGCTGGTGCGGTGTGGCGTGGGCCAGGGCGGAATTAAGGCCGACTGACTTGTATTGATTAAGTGCTTTGTTGGGGTTCATAAGAGGGCCTTAAGTTAGTCTTTCTTGCTATAGGAGCCGGGCAGTGTCGCCAAGGTCGACTCCAGCCAGTTACCGGTTTGGTTGAGGCTATATACCAAGGCATCCATCGCATTGAATTGGGATAATAAACGCGCTTCCAGTTTAGACATACGGAAGCCGAGTTGCTCGCGTTGTTCGTTTATAGCTTCAAGTTTGCTATTGATCGAGTCGGTTCTACCGTCAAAGCTGCCATCCGATACAAGGTAATTTTTTATCAGTGTGTCAACGGCAACGGCAATACCCTGGGTCTCATCAGAAAACAGCGTTGTGATCGCGCTGTAGTCGTTATTCAAGGCGCCCGTCAATTTGGCATTATCAACTTTCAGCGTGCCATCGCTTTGCGTGGTAATGCCAATGGCGGATAAGGACGTATATTCTGAGTCGGGATTGTCGATTGCCCCGGTGAGCGCGTTGCGTAGCTGGCGCTCCAGGCTGTTGATCAGCGAATCGCCGAACAGAACGGCTGCGGTCTGGCTATCTGCGCTATAAGCGGTCTGCTCATTGACCAAATTAATCAGCTCGTTGTAACCCTCAACCAATGTGTCGATTTGGGTTTTAATCTGGGTATTAAATTGGTTGATTTCGAGGGTGATCGGGCTCCCCGGATTGGGCTCCTTCAGGGAGATAGTGGCATCTGGGATAACATCTGTGACGGTATTGGTAGCACTGTACATCAGCTGGCCGTCGACCATAAATTCAGCGTCTGCGGCTGCAGTCACCTGGTCGTAGAAGCCGGCCACATCACCATTCACATCCGGCGTGGCGGTGCCAGTGTTGTAATCATAAATATCCAGATCACCACTGGTGGTGGTGCCGGTAATGGTTAACTGGCTATCTGCGCCGGTATCATCGGTGGTGAAAACTAACCGTTCGTTGCCATTGACGTTGAGTATGGTGGCGGAGACACCGATGTTGTCTGACGCGTTGTTAATGGCGTCACGGACGTCTTGAATAGTGGCGTTGTTGTCGGTGTCGAGTGTGACTGTAAAGCTGCCACTGGCATTGGCAAATTCTAAAGTGCCTTCGCTGACAACATAATCCTGTTGGGTCACCAATTTTTGCGCGCTGGCAAGGCTGTTGATTTCTAGACTATAGCTGCCTGTTGCGGCGTTATTATCAGCGCTGATAGATGCAGTGGCAATGTCAGAGGATTTACCAGTACGATTGCTAAAGGATTCCGCATCCTTGAGCTCGCCCAGCTTGCTCTGGAACTCTGATAATGCGCTTTTGAGTAAGCCAATAGCGGATAGCTCCGCCTGAAGATTGGCCTCTTTAGTGGCAAGGCGTGAAGTCGTAGGCTGGCTTTCGGCCTGAATGAGTCCGGCCACCAGGTTGTTAATATCAATGCCGGAGCCAAGGCCTGTTGAAGAAATACCTGCCATAGTGAGTCACCTCTAACACTGTTGCGCGAGGTTAAGCTTTCTCGCTGAACAGCAGATTTTGCATTTGTTCAATATGTTGCGTGATTTTCAGGAAATCCTCGCTAGGGATTTGCCGGATCAGTTCATCATTGGACTTATCTATCACGCGAATCACGGTTTGGCCAGCTTCATCGTCAACCGAGAAGTTCAGGGTGCGTTGAAATTTACCCATAAAATCGTTGATCGCGGCCACAGCTTGCTGAATCGTCTCTGTGGTCTCTTGGGTAATTTCTTTGACTGCCTCAGTATCTACTTTTACGGGCTCTCTGTCAGGTGCTTGAGCTTTACGCGATTCCTGAGCAGGCTGTTGCGGTTGAGCGGGTTTTAGAGATGCCTGGCTGGAAACCGCTTGTATTTCACTGGACATCGTTTTACTCCTTGCTGACAAAAAAGGGCGGGCAAAGCCCGCCCTCTATTCGTCAAGCTGCTGTATTACTGTAGCAGAGACAGAACGCTCTGTGGCAGAGTGTTGGCCTGAGCCAGCATCGCAGTACCCGCCTGCTGCAGGATCTGGTTACGGGTCAGGTTCGCAGTTTCTGCGGCGAAGTCTGCATCCTGAATCCGAGACCGTGCAGCTGATACGTTTTCAGAAATGTTGCTGAGGTTGGAAATGGTCGCTTCCAGACGATTCTGCAGCGCACCAAGGTCTGCTCGGTTGGCATCGATAAAGGCAATTGCACCATCAATGACAGAGATAGCATCCTGAGCGCCGGTCGCTGTGGAAACATCGACGTTATCGATAGTTTCCAGAGTAGATGCGGTTGCTCCGAAGATTTCACCTGGAACTGCAGTTGCTACAGCAGCAACAGTAAAGGAATCTGTAGAGTTCAGTTCCACTGTGCCCATGGTAAATGTTGTGCCTGCAGTAGCGTCTACTGTAGCGGCCGCAGCTGTTCCATCGATTACCGAGTCAACAGTAAAGGTTGCTGCACCGTTTACAACCTGAGTTGTATTGATGTCCAGGCCTTCAGAAGATACTACGCGAACCAGGCCGGTTTCAGCGTTGATTGAAGCACTCAGTCCTGTGCTGCCGCTATCAGCGTTGATAGTGTCAACCAGCTCCTGAGCGTTGGTTACACCTGTCAGGTCAGTGGTGCCGCTGCTGGTGGTAATGGTGCCGGCAGTAATTGCTGCAGCAAAGTCAGAAGCAATCTGAATTTCTGTATTGGCGTTGGCGGTTACACCGGTAGAAGAAGACAGGGCATTGATGGCTGATGCGACATCGCTGGCTTCATCCGTGGCGGCAACAGCAAATACACCTACCTGACCACTGGATGAATTGGTCACGCTTAGTGTGCCTGCGGTCAGACCAATTGCAGCATTGCTGGTGGTGCCTGCAGCAGAGCCTGCGCCAGTTACGCTCTGGCCACCAATTGCGTCAGCAGATACGTTCTGCAGGGAGATGGCGATGGTTTCGTTTGCCTGAGAGCCCACCTGCAGTGCTTTGGAGCCAAAGCTGCCGTCCAGCAGTTTCAGACCACCGAATGCAGAGGTATCAGAGATACGAGTCAACTCAGACTGCAGTGCAGATACTTCTTTTTGCAGCGCTGCACGGTCAGAGGAAGAGTTGGAACCGTTAGCAGACTGCAGGGCCAGTTCACGCATACGCTGCAGGATATTGGTGGATTCCTGAAGTGCGCCTTCTGCCGTCTGGGCGATGGAGATACCATCGTTGGCGTTACGAACCGCAACATTCAAACCGCGGATCTGTGAAGTCTGACGGTTGGTGATTGCCAAGCCAGCAGCATCATCTTTCGCGCTGTTGATGCGCAGGCCAGATGACAAACGCTGCAGTGAAGTCTGTAGGTCGCCCTCAGAGCGCATCAGGTTACGCTGAGCGTTAAGAGAGGCAATGTTAGTATTGATGACAGCCATTTTCTTATCTCCTTAACCTGGTCGGATCTTTGCACCCTGACCGGTTTTTTGACAGGTGGGTTACTCTAAGCAACCCGTTGTATGTTGTTTCGCGTAATGTTTCGCGTAAAACAGTTAACGGCGTGGCCAATCGATACTTTAGAAATAATTAGGTCAGCTTAGCTTGACTCAGATAAACGATTGTTTTAATGCTGGCAACTTTCTGATTTTTAAGAATTCTTTTTTGGTGTTTCTGGGGTTAACTTTTTGTGAATACGGGGCTTTGATGCTAAATGCCAAAAAATTGGCGCAAAAGTCACTGTATTGCTTGCCTGCTTGACTCTTCCTGTTAATATGTCAAAAAAATGGCATTTGGCATGGTTTCATGAAAGAAGCACGCATAAGTATCGTATTGGTAGAGGATGACCCGCAGCAGGCGAGTAACCTGCAGGCGGCGTTTTCTTTCCTTGGTTACCGGCTTGATGTCATTGGTTCGGCATCCTTTATTGCGCCGGATGCTGAGCCTGACTGGCCAGTGCTCGTGCTGATTGGCTCTGTAGTGGATCAGCTTGGAACACTGGATAAAGTCAGACTGTGGTCTGCACGGGCGCCCTGTTCATTGTTTTGTCTACTTGCTTCTGTCATTTCTCAGGATGCTGCCGTCAGGGTTTCAGGCATCCAGCAGACCGACAACCTCAGAATATTAACCTCTCCGTTAACTGAAGCTGTCTTGCTTGACCTGCTGCATGAGTCACAAATATTGCAGCGATTGCATCAGGATAATATTGAAAATGGCATTTTCCCGTTACTGATTGGCGGCAGCGATGCGATGCTGCAACTGAAGAAGATGATGGCCCGTGTGGCGGATCGGGATGTCAATGTATTGATTACTGGAGAGTCCGGTACTGGCAAAGAACTGGTGGCCAGAAGTCTGCATGAAAACTCACGCAGAGCGACAGGTCCTTTTGTGCCGGTGAACTGCGGGGCTATTCCGGAAGAGTTATTGGAAAGCGAGCTGTTTGGCCACGAGAAGGGGGCGTTTACCGGTGCGGTACACAGCCGACCAGGCCGGTTTGAAATGGCGGATGGCGGCACCCTGTTTCTGGATGAAATCGGCGATATGCCACTGGCAATGCAGGTGAAATTGTTGCGAGTGCTGCAGGAACGCAGTTTTGAGCGGGTGGGTGGGCATAAAACCATCGCTGTGAATGTCCGGATTATTGCGGCCACGCACAAAGATTTAGAGCAGATGATTCCTGCAGGTCAGTTTCGGGAGGATCTGTATTACCGGATCAATGTTTATCCGGTAGAAACGCCACCGTTACGTGACCGTACAGATGACATTGAGCTGCTGGTAAAGAATTTGGCGGAGCGCGCTAACGAGCAGGGGTTGGGTTTGGTTAGGTTACATCCCGCTACCGTAGAGTCGTTAAAGCAACATGACTGGCCGGGTAATGTGCGTGAACTCGCGAATTTGATTGAGCGGCTTTCTATTATGTATCCGGATGAAGTGGTGGGGGTGTCTGAACTGCCGGCACGTTTCAGATATACAGCTGAACCGAACCCTGAGCGTTATGAAGCAGCCGCGGAGCGTTCAGCAGAATCAACCTCGCAACTGTTGCCGACGGAGGGTATGGATCTGAAGGCGTACCTTGAGGCCATTGAGCAATCATTGATAGCCCAGGCGTTGGAACAGAATGAAGGGGTGGTGGCGCGTGCTGCGGAGCAGCTCCAGATTCGCCGTACTACGCTGGTAGAAAAAATGCGTAAGTTTGGCCTGCAGCGGAAATAGTTATGAGTGATATTTCAGAACTGGAGCAACTGCGTCAGCACATCAACGCATTGCAGGACGAGTTATCGGAAACCCGGTCACAGCTGGCCCGCGAAACTCAGAAACGCCAGGATGTCGGTTCTGAAAATGCGGGGCTGTTGGATCGTATGGCGCATCTGCTTAGCCTGTTACCGGCCGGCGTTATTTTGCTCAATGGTCGTGGTCAGGTAAGTGAAGCAAACCCCGCAGCAGAAAATTTATTAGGCCTGCCGTTAAAAGGTGAGGCTTGGGTGAGCATTATACAGCGCAGCTTTGCACCGCGGGGTGATGATGGTCATGAGGTGTCGCTAAAGGATGGACGCAGGGTAAGCCTACAGACACGTGCCATGGATCATGGGCCTGGACAGTTGATATTGCTGACCGATCAGACCGAGACCCGTTTGTTGCAGGGGCGCTTGGCACATTATCAGCGTCTGTCTGAGATGGGACGCATGGTGGCATCGCTGGCGCACCAGATACGTACCCCTCTCTCTGCCGCCCTGCTTTATATCGATCATCTCAACCGACCGGATCTGGCCATCGCGCAGCGGCAAAAATTTGCGGGCAAGATTAAATCTCGCCTGGTGAATTTGGAACAGCAGGTTCGGGATATGCTGATTTTTGCTCGCGGTGAAATGCGGTTGGATGATCAGCTAACATCTGAAGCGTTGTTGGAAGCGCTAGAGGATCAGTTGGATTTGCCGCTGGTGAATTACGATGCTGACTGTGATTGTATTAATGAAGCACCTGAGCTGGCAGTGCAGTGCAATCAGGAGGCATTGCTGGGCGTTTGTATGAATCTGGTGGAGAATGCACTGCAAGCCTGTGGCCAGGGCAGTGAACTGCAGATCAGGTTGACACAGCAAGATAGCATGTTGCGGCTGGATATTATGGATCAGGGTCCGGGCATGGATGAAAATACGCTCAAACAGGCACTGCAGCCGTTCTTTACCACCAAGTCGCATGGTACTGGGTTAGGTCTTGCTGTTGCTCAGGTTGTTGCGCATGCCCATCATGGGCGATTTGAATTGCATTCCGTGCTGGGTTCCGGAACTACGGCCAGCTTACTGCTACCCTGCCTGGATCAAACAACCCAGTCATCCCCATAATAAGAGGTTAGAAATGTCGCAACGGATACTGATAGTTGAAGATGATCACCAGCTGCGTGAAGCGCTGTGTGACACCCTCGAACTGGCGGGTTTTGCGTATCTGGAAGCGGCGGATGCCGAAGTGGCTCTCTCTCTATTGCAACAGGAAGCGGTTAATATGGTCGTGAGTGATGTCAATATGCCGGGGATGGACGGACATCAGTTGCTGGCCCAGATTCGTCAGCACTATCCGGGACTGCCGGTGGTGCTAATCACTGCATTTGGGCAGGTTAGCCGTGCGGTGGACGCGATCCGTGCCGGAGCGGTTGATTACCTGATGAAGCCGTTTGATTCCGACACGTTGATCAGAACTGTTAAACGATTTGCCGGTGGCGAAATTAATGAGCAGGCGGCAGAAGAGCCGGTGGCGGAAGAGCAGAGCAGTCAGCAACTGTTGCAACTGGCACGCCGGGTCGCCGCCAGTGATTCAACGGTACTGATATCCGGCGAGTCGGGCACTGGTAAAGAGGTATTGGCACAATACATTCATCAACACTCTGCCCGCGCCAAGCAGCCTTTTATTGCCATTAACTGTGCGGCCATTCCGGAAAATATGCTGGAAGCGACCCTGTTTGGTCACGAAAAAGGGGCCTTTACCGGGGCTTATGCCAGTGTGCCGGGTAAATTTGAGCAGGCCAACGGCGGCACGTTGCTGCTGGATGAGATTTCAGAAATGGACCTGGGTCTGCAAGCTAAATTGTTGCGGGTATTGCAGGAAAATGAGGTCGAGCGGGTCGGTGGCCGTAAAACTATTACGTTGGATGTCAGGGTGCTGGCAACAACAAACCGGCAGTTGGAACAGTATGTCGAAGCGGGGCGTTTCCGAGAAGACCTGTATTACCGGCTGAATGTGTTTCCTCTGCAATGGCGGCCGCTACGCGAGCGTTCTGCCGATGTTGTTCCGCTGGCGGAGCGGTTGTTTCGCAAACATTGTCAGAAAATGCGCCGTCCTCATGTGGTGTTATCCGCAGAGGTTAAGTTGGCGCTGCAGCAGCATGCATGGCCCGGAAATGTTCGGGAACTTGATAATGTGGTGCAGCGTGCTCTGATTCTGCAGCCGGGAACTGAGGTCGGCTCAGCGGATCTGATGTTGCAACCCGGGGAGCTGCCAAATGGCCTTGTTGATAGCACTGAAGTCGTCGTTCCCAGCCCGAATGAAGATAACGGTATTTTGGGTGCGGGTGTGCGCCAGCATGAATATCAGTTGATAATTGAGGCGTTGCAGGCAACGCGTGGCAGTCGCAAAGACGCTGCAGAAAAACTCGGTATCAGCCCGCGCACATTGCGCTACAAGCTCGCTAAAATGCGGGAAGAAGGGATATCAGTGGAAAAGATTAAAGGGATCTGATTATATCTTGTCGGGACTAAGGTCTAACAGCGGATATACCAATGTCTAATTCAGGCGTTTGTAGGCCGTTCTGTATAACCTTAGTTCGTAAAATTAACTCCACCCCTGCTGCTTTACAATAATTACATCAAATCGACAGACAGGGCATTGAGCTAACTACAACAACTAAGCTAAGGGCATCACGATGAGTGAAAAGGTATATCCAGTTAATCCGGAGTTTGCGGCAAAGGCCCATATCGACAACGCCAAGTATCAGGCAATGTATGAGCAGTCGATAAACGATCCGGATACTTTCTGGGGTGAGGCAGGTAAACGTCTGGAATGGTTCAAGCCTTACACCAAAGTAAAAAACACTTCATTTGATCCACATAACGTTGACATCCGTTGGTATGAGGACGGCACTCTCAACGTTGCTTACAACTGTCTTGACCGTCATCTGGAAACCCGTGGTGACCAGGTTGCTATCATTTGGGAAGGTGACGACCCAAGTGAAGATGAAAAAATTACCTACCGTGAACTACACGAGCGAGTATGCCGTTTTGCTAACGCGCTGAAAGCGCAGGGCGTACAGAAAGGTGACGTGGTTACCCTGTATTTGCCAATGATCTCTGAAGCTGCTGTTGCCATGCTGGCATGTGCACGTATCGGTGCGGTTCACTCTATTGTCTTCGGTGGTTTCTCTCCTGAAGCTCTGGCTGCGCGTATCGAAGGTGCTAACTCTAAAGTCGTTGTGACGTCTAACTACTCGCTGCGTGGCGGTAAAGTTGTGCCGCTGAAAGCCAACGTCGATAAAGCGCTGAACCAGCCTGGCGCCGCCGCGTGCATCGAAAGCGTGATTGTTGTGAAGCGTGTTGATCAGGATGTTGCCTGGGATGACTCGCGTGACAAGTGGTATGAAGAGCTGTGCGCAGAAGCGTCTACTGATTGTCCTGCAGAAGAGATGAACGCCGAAGATCCACTGTTCATCCTGTACACTTCCGGTTCTACCGGTGCGCCTAAGGGCCTGAAGCACACTACTGGTGGTTATCTGGTATATGCCTCCATGACTCATGAGTATGTGTTTGACTACCATGAGGGAGACATCTACTGGTGTACAGCTGACGTTGGCTGGGTGACCGGTCACAGCTACATCGTATATGGCCCGCTGGCTAACGGTGCTACCACTCTGATGTTCGAAGGTGTGCCTAGCTATCCGGATAACAGCCGTTTTGGCCGCGTTATCGAAAAACATAAAGTAAACCAGTTCTACACTGCACCGACTGCAATCCGTGCGCTGATGCAGCAAGGTGAAGATGTACTGGGTGATTCTGATCTGTCTACCCTGAAGCTGCTGGGTTCTGTGGGTGAGCCAATCAACCCTGAAGCTTGGGAGTGGTACAACCGCATTATGGGTAAAGGCAAATGCCCAATTGTTGATACCTGGTGGCAGACTGAAACCGGCGGCATCATGATTGTACCTCTGGCGGGTGCGACAGACGCCAAGCCGGGTTCTGCTTCCCGTCCGTTCTTTGGTGTGCAGCCTGCACTGCTGGATGCCGATGGTAAAGCGGTTGAAGGTGCTGGTGAAGGTAACCTGGTTATCACCGATGCCTGGCCTTCCATCGCGCGTTCTATCTGGGGTGACCACGAACGTTATATTCAGACCTACTTCTCCACCTACAAGGGTGTATACACCACCGGTGACGGCGCTCGTCGTGATGAAGACGGTTACTACTGGATTACTGGTCGTGTGGATGACGTTATCAACGTATCCGGTCACCGTATGGGTACTGCCGAAGTTGAGTCTGCGCTGGTAGCTCACCCTGCAGTTGCTGAAGCGGCGGTAGTAGGTTATCCGCATGACCTGAAAGGTCAGGGTATCTACGTATATGTGACCCTGCAGTCTGGTTTTGAGCAGTCTGATGAGCTGATGAAAGAACTGCGTACCCATGTACGTACTGAAATCGGCCCAATTGCTTCTCCGGATCTGATCCAGTTCTCGCCAGGCATGCCTAAAACGCGTTCTGGTAAGATCATGCGCCGTATTCTGCGTAAGATCGCTGAAGATGATTTCGGTGCTCTGGGTGATACATCCACCCTGGCTGACCCATCTGTGGTGGATGATCTGATCGAAAACCGCATGAATCGCAAAGGCTAAAACGCCTAAGCAGTAAAAAACTCCCATCGAATAGAATAAAAACCTTCTATTCGGTGGGAGTTTTTTTGTTTACGGTATATGATTAATGGAGATGAACCGCCGTAGAGCGGATCTCTGCTGGCTGACAGGGGGAGAGTAGAGCACATGCAGTTAGCCCAAAAAATCATCATTGCTGATGACCATCCGCTGTTTCGAGCAGCACTCAAGCAGGCCGTTTCGCAAGCTGTGCCTGGTGTTCAAATGATTGAAGCCGATTCTTTGGCTGCCGTACAAGAGGCTGTCGACCAGCACTCCGATGCAGATCTTATTCTGTTGGATATCCATATGCCCGGCACTAATGGTTTCTCTGGACTGATCTTCTTGCGAGGTCAAAGTCCCGGCATTCCGGTGGTTGTGGTGTCAGGCAGTGAGCAAACCCACGTCATGCAACGGGCGATGGATTATGGTGCGTCTGGTTTTATTCCCAAGTCAGCGCCACTGGAAACCATTTCCGAAGCGATTGTCACTGTGCTTGAGGGTGAAGAGTGGCTGCCTCAAGAGCTATCTGACCAGCCGGTCGATGTCAGTGAGGAAGATCACAAGTTTGCGTTGGCATTAGCGTCTCTGACTCCACAGCAGTTCCGGGTACTTACCATGCTGACGGAAGGGCTGTTGAATAAGCAGATTGCTTATGAACTGAATGTCTCCGAAGCTACCATTAAAGCTCATGTGACAGCCATCCTGCGTAAGCTTGGTGTGCACAGCCGGACCCAGGCAGTTATTGCTGCTCAGCGGTTAGGTGTTGAGCCTCCTCGCACCGAGATGCAATAAAGTCGTTATCAAATCAACCGGCTAAGTCAGCCGGTTTCTGTCACTCGTGTCTGACTCAACAGTTTGCTGATCATCGCTCGGAGGGCGGCGGGTTTGACCGGTTTTGTCAGCAGTAGTGCACCACAGGCCTCTACTTCTTGTTTGACTTCGTCTGTTCGGTCAGCCGTGATTACAATGGCCGGTATTTCGTGTTGCCAGTGTTTGGCCAGTGCATTAAGGGTCATCACACCTGTTTCTGTTTCTGATAGATGGTAATCGGCCAAAATGATATCTGGTGGCGCTGCCAGTGTATGGGGTAGATTCAGGGCCGCCTGCATGGATGCCGCAGTGCTGACTTCGCAAGACCAGCCCTGCAGCAGAGCTGACATGCCCTGCAAGATTTTAGTCTCGTTATCGATCACCAGTATATGTATCCCGTTGAGGCCTTTGCTGCGAATCCAGCCACGTTGTTCTGGTTTTGGTTTGCTGGCTTTTGCCGGGTCTCCCAAGGGCACTTCAATGCTGAATACTGTGCCTTTACCGGGCCAGGAACGGACATTGAGTTTGTGTTTCAGTATCCGTGCGATACGCTCGGTAATGGCGAGTCCCAGACCTAGTCCTTTTACTTCAGAGTGTTTCGGGTTGTCGATTCGGCGAAACTCTTCAAAAACTTCCTGTAGTTTATTCTCTGGGATGCCAACGCCGGTGTCCCATACTTCCAGGCGCAGCTGACCTTTCAGTAAACGGCAGCCCAGTAAAATGCGGCCGTGCTGGGTATAACGGACCGAGTTGGAGAGAAAGTTTTGCAGTACCCGACGCAACAGCTGCTGATCTGAGCGGATCACCTGATGGCTGGTGACACTGCGGAAGTTTAGGAATTTTTTCGCTGCCAGTGCTTTGTAGTCCTGACTGAGACCATTTAGCAGCTCGCTCAAACAGAAATCTGTGATGTTTGGCTCTAGTGCGCCGGCATCGAGCTTGGATATATCCAGTAGCGCAGTGATAAGTTCTTCTGCTGCTTTGAGTGAGCCATCCAAGTTGTCTACCAGTTCCTGTGTTTCTCCACTGTGACTTTGCTGCGCCAGAGCAGCAGCGAATAAGCGTGCGGCATTCAATGGCTGTAAAAGGTCATGGCTGGCCGCGGCTAAAAAGCGGGTTTTACCCAGGTTGGCATCATCAGCATCGCCCTTAGCCTGTCGCAGTTCATCCTCCATAAGCGAGCGAATGGTGTTCTCTTTGCGTAGCTCTTTGTTGACCACAGACAGGGCGTGGGTACGTTCTCGAACCCGCTGCTCAAGCGTTTCGTTGGTTTCCTGCAGTGCGAGCTCAGCTTGGCGGCGTTCGGTTATGTCCTGATACAGCGTGAAATAGCCAAGCACATCACCGTATTCGCCGATATGCGGGATATAGGTGACTTCGACATAACGCATGCTGCCGTCAGGTTTGAATAGTTTGGTTTCAAAGCGCTGGCGTTTGCCTTCCAGCGCTGCGGTAATAAACGGGCTACGGTAGGCATATTGTTCAGCCGGCAATATCTGGTTGCAGGGTTTGCCTATAATCTGATGCCGTTCCATGCCAAAGGCATTGGCATATGCGCGATTGACAAACAGGTAGCGCCGTTCAGGATCCAAGTAAGCGATCAGTACCGGCACATTGTCGGTGTAGATACGAATGTTCTGCTCGCTTTCGCGCAGTGCTTCGGCAATATCTTTGTGCTCAGTGATATCCATATAGGTATTGACGTAACCGCCGTTAGGTAGCGGGTTGCCGCGTACTTCCAGGACGGTGCCGTCAGGCCGAAAACGTTCGTAACTATGCCGTTTGCCGGACTTGAGCAGTTGCAGTCGTTTACGTACCTGCTCGTCCGGACTGCCCGGGCCATATTCCCCCTTAATGGCGTTATAGCGGAAAACTTCTTCGATCGGTCGGCCCACACAAACCAGTCCGTCCGGGTAGTTGAAGATGTCGATATAGACCCGGTTCCAGGCAACCAGTCGCATCTGCTGATCTACCACGCTGATGCCCAGACTGATATTTTCGATAGTGGATTGCAGCAGTGAACGGTTGAAGCGCAATGCTTCGGAGGCTTCATCGACAATGCTAACCACATCACCTAGTTGCATATCCTTGCCGCGCAGGGTGGAGGCCAGCACGATACGGGAAGAGGAAGAGCCGATGACGCCAGCCAGCAGGCGTTCACAGAACTGCACCAGTTCCGGGGTAGCCTTGTCGCCAGACAACGGTGGTTCTTCACCCCGCTGCAGGAAAAATCCGGTCAGGGAGTGCTGAGTGCGGCTGATGCCGAGAAAGCGTTCAGTCAGTAGCTGTAGGTCGCCAACAGTTACCTGGCCATACTGCTGTGGTGTTTCCAGCAGGCTGTTGTTGTAGATGTCGACAAACGCGCTGGCCTGCATGCGATCTTCAAGGCGCAGGTTTGAGCGGCGTGATATCAGAATATACAGCGCGGTATTTACCGATAGGCTCCAGAATACGCCATGTGCCAGCGCGTCAAAACCGGATAAACCAAAGAGTGCAGTTGGCTGTAGCCAGTCGATGCCAAAGATGCCGCTACCTAAAAATTGTGGGCCGATCAGGCCAGCTTCACTGAAGGCTGGTAATACGAGAGTATAAAGCCACAGGGCAAAGCCCCCGGCAAGGCCTGCAAATACGCCATACCGAGACCCGCCTTTCCAATAGATGCCGCCTATGATGGCGGGCAGGAACTGGGTGGTGGCAACAAACGCCAGCCAGCCCAGGGAGGCCAGTGGAAATTGCTCACCCAGTATGCGGTAGTAGAAATAAGCCAGTAGCATCAGGCCAAGAATGGTGATGCGGCGAACCTTCAGCAGCAGGGCGCCAAGGTCTTGATTGCCATTAAGGTGTAGCCAAGAGATGCGCAGTAGTAGCGGCATAATAATGTCGTTGCAGACCATAATGGCCAGGGCAATACTGGCCACGATCACCATGCTGGTGGAAGCGGATAGACCGCCAATAAAAGCAAAGGTTGCCAGTTCGTTCGCGCCTAGGCTAAGTGGCAGCATCAAGACATAGGTGTCCGCATCAATACCGCTACCATCCAGTTGTTGCATGCCAGCGACAGCAATCGGCAGCACAAACATCGCCAGGACAATCAAGTAGAGGGGGAATAACCAGCGGGCGACTTTCAGGTGGCTGGAGTTGGTGTTTTCAACGATCATCACATGGAACTGGCGCGGCAGGCAGATGATGGCGGCGCAGGCCAGCAAGGACTGGGTGAAGAAACTCTCTTGTAGCATGCCGCTGTATTGTAGGTTGGTGCTAAGTTGGTGGCTGACCTCTAGCAGGGTGTCCTCCACGCCATCAAATACCTGAAACACAGCGAATAAGCCGACCGCGATGAACGCAGTCAGTTTGATGATCGACTCAAATGCAACAGCGAGCACCAAGCCCTGGTGGTGCTCTGTCGCATCAATATGGCGAGTACCAAACAGGATGGCGAACACGGCCATCAGTAGCGCCACAAACAGAGCGGTGTCGCTGCCTTTACTGAGGGCAGCATCAGTTGCGGGGGTCAGGGCATTAAAACTGATTGCTACGGCTTTGAGTTGCAGTGCCAGATAGGGCAGGGTGCCGATGACCGCAATGACTGTCACTAATACGGCTAGGGCTTGGCTTTTGCCATAGCGAGACGCAATAAAGTCGGCAATGCTGGTGATGTTCTGCTGTTTGCTGATCAGAATCATTTTTTCCAGCAGGTGCCAGCCAAAGATAAAAACTAATACTGGACCAAGGTACGTGGCCAGAAACTCCCAGCCATGCGTAGTGGCTCGGCCAACCGCACCGTAAAAGGTCCAGGACGAACAATACACCGCTAATGACAGGGAATAGATAATAGGGGAGCTGATGATGCGGTTATGCTGTTGCGCTCGATTATCACCGTAATAGGCGATCGCAAACAGTAGTCCCAGGTAGGTCAGGGAGATCAGAATAATTGACCAGCCGGAAAGCATAGAATCCACCTGTCAGCAGTGCGCTGGGCATGGCCAGCATCAAAATAATAATGTCCAAAGACGGCTAAGTGTACCTGTTTTGCAGGCGCTACTTTGAGTTTTACGGCAGGAAGGTATCCGAGCACAAGGGCTTTAGACTTATGTATAGCTTGTCGGCGGCTGGGCGGCCCTCTAATGTCACACATTCAGGCCGCATTAGCGTGGTGCTGAGAGTAGGCCAGGGCAGGCCGTTATCATCCATTAGTCGTTGAATCGACTAAAGTTGTGCTTTGTTTGATCAATGCCTTTGATAATCTCTGCGTGTCTTCTCTAAATTCATCTAAGTTAGATAAAAAAAATAAGGATGGTGTCATGTCAATTAGTAATGAACAGGCGCAAGCCTATTGGCGCGAAAATCTGCGCATCATTATGACTCACCTCGTGATCTGGTTCGCAGTCTCCTATGGCTGTGCAATCTTGTTTGTGGAACAGCTTAATGAGATCCCGTTCTTCGGTTTCCCACTGGGTTTCTGGTTTGGCCAGCAGGGTTCCATCTTCGTTTTCGTCATCTTGATCTGGACCTATGTGTACAGCATGAACAAGCTTGACGAGAAGTATGACGTTCACGAATAACAATAAAAGTTCTGATAGGACGGCATTGCTATGAGTCTTGATGCATTAACATTTTTGTTTGTCGGTGGTTCTTTTGCACTCTATATCGGTATTGCGATATGGGCGCGTGCTGGATCCACTAAAGAATTCTACGTTGCTGGCGGTGGTGTGCCGCCGATTGCCAACGGTATGGCGACTGCTGCTGACTGGATGTCTGCTGCATCGTTTATCTCCCTTGCGGGCCTGGTGTCTTTCATCGGCCGCGACGGTTCTGCTTACCTGATGGGCTGGACCGGTGGTTACGTGCTTCTGGCACTGCTGCTGGCGCCTTACCTGCGTAAGTTCGGTAAGTTCACTGTGCCTGATTTTATCGGTGACCGTTACTACTCCCAGACTGCACGTACCATCGCGGTTGTCTGTACTATCGTTATCTCCTTCACCTATGTGGCAGGTCAGATGCGTGGTGTAGGTATCGTGTTCTCTCGTTATCTGCACGTTGATATCAACACCGGTGTCATCATCGGTATGGCGATTGTATTCTTCTACGCCGTACTGGGTGGCATGAAAGGTATTACCTACACTCAGGTAGCTCAGTACTGCGTACTGATTCTGGCATTCACCGTACCTGCTCTGTTCCTGTCTGCGCAGGTTACCGGTCACATCTTGCCGCAAATTGGTCTGGGTGCGACGTTGGACAACGGTATGTCTGTTCTGGCGACGCTGGATCAGTTGTCAATGGACCTGGGTTTTGCCCAATACACGGCCGGTAAGAAATCCACGCTGGATATCTTCTGCCTGACCGTTGCACTGATGTGCGGTACTGCGGGTCTGCCACACGTTATCGTACGTTTCTTCACTGTGCCTCGTGTTAAAGATGCGCGTATCTCTGCTGGCTATGCGCTGGTGTTCATTGCGCTGCTGTACACCGCGGTTCCAGGTGTTGCTGGTTTTGGTCGTGTAAACCTGATCCAGACCCTGAACGGTACAGATAACTCAGGTACTGCTTACGCTGAAATGCCTGCCTGGTTTAAAAACTGGGAAAACACCGGTCTGCTGGCATGGCAGGACCGTAACGGTGATGGCAGAGTACAGTATTCTGCTGGTGCGGCATTCGCCGGCAAGCCTAGCTTCATCGACGGTCGTGGTGAGAATGATGAGCGTCTGACTGACAACGCTATCTCTGATCCAGGTTTCGATGCGTCTAAACAGCCATTTGCCAACGAAGTCTATGTTGATCGTGACATCATGGTACTGGCTAACCCGGACATCGCACAGCTGCCAAACTGGGTAATCGCCCTGGTTGCTGCAGGTGCGGTTGCTGCGGCATTGTCGACGGCGGCGGGTCTGCTGCTGGTAATCTCCACGGCGATCGCGCATGACTTGATGAAGAAAACCATTAATCCGAATATCAGTGAGAAGCAGGAGCTGCTGTATGCCCGTCTTGCGGCGATCGTTGCGATCTGTATTGCGGGTTACTTCGGTATAAATCCGCCAGGGTTTGTGGCTCAGGTAGTGGCGTTGGCGTTCGGTCTGGCATGTGCCTCCGTATTCCCAGCTATTATCCTGGGTATCTTCTGGAAGCGTCATAACTCTGCGGGTGCAATCGCTGGTATGTTGGTAGGTCTGGTTTCAACTATGGCTTACATGTACTACTTCGCCTTCGCCGGTGGTACGCCTGCCGAGTACTTCATGGGTATCTCTCCAGGTGGCTTCGGTACTGTGGGTGCAGTTCTGCACATCGTTGTTGGTGCTGTGGTTTCCATGGCAACAGCTGAACCACCACAGGAAATCCAGGATATCGTAGAAGATCTGCGTATCCCACGTGGTGCTGGTGAAGCACACAGTCACTAAGTATGTAGCTAGTCTATAGCCTGACAAGGGCGCCCAGCATAGGTTGGTGCGCCCTTTTTTAATCTTTGCGGAGGATGTAGATGTCTGATTCTTTCAAAATGACAAATTTGCCGTTTAGTTTGCTGGATCCGCGCGAGCAAAAGCTATTGGCTTCCAGTCTGGACATCAGCTACTACCAGAAAGGTGAAACCCTGCTGGCAGCAGGGGATGAGCCAGAGGGCGTGTTTGTTATTTTGAAAGGAAAGGTGGTTGAAAGTGAGGTGGCTGAGCCGGGTGAAGAGGCAGCTCAGCATGTGTTTATGCACTATACCAATGAAGATTATTTTGGCGCCTGGTCGGCCATTCGAGGTCAGGCGATCCATAATTTTATCGCCGAAGAAGAGACTATCTGTCATCTTCTGCCGACCAAAACATTGTTGGACCTCATGTCCAGCAACAGTATGTTTGCTGATTATTTTCAGCAAAACCTGACGGCAAAATCAGAGATTGTCGCGCAGCACGGCAGTGATCAGGATATGGCGGAGTTTATGCTTGCCAAGGTGTCTGACAGCCTGGTGCGGGAGCCGTTAATTATTCTGGAAGGTACTTCGATCCGTGAGGCGACCATGCTGATGCGGGAGAAGAAATCCGACTGCCTGTTGGTTAAAAAAGGTAACCGTTATGGCATGGTTACCGGGACCGATTTGCTGGACGCAATCATCGTCCAAGAGTTGCCGTTGGTGACGCCTGTGGCGGATATTGCCAGCTATCGCTTGATCACTATTAAGCCTGGTGACTATCTGTTTAATGCGTTGATTTTGATGACGCAGCAGCAGATTGAACGCTTAGTGGTGATGCAGCATGACATTCTCAGTGGTGTCGTGGAGCTGACAGATGTCTTGAGCTATTTCTCCAGTCACTCCCATGTGATTGGGTTGCGTATCGAGCGGGCTCAGACCATTGACGACCTTAAAGAGGCGGCCTTTGGCCTGGATGACTTAATTCGGGCGCTGGTGTCTCATGGCGTTAAAACCCGTTTTGCCATGGACCTGCTGGCAGCCATGAATGGTCGTATTATGGCTAAGCTGTTTGATCTGACAATTCCCGCAGATATGCAGCCGCATGTGTGTCTGGTAGTGATGGGGTCCGAGGGGCGGGGTGAGCAGATCATGAAAACGGACCAGGATAATGCGGTGATATACCGTGATGGCTTGGTGTGGCCCGGGATGCAGGAGGCGTTAAATAATTTCAGTCGGACCTTGATCGATTTTGGTTTCCCGCCTTGTCCCGGCAATATCATGGTTTCCAATCCGGCCTGGGTTAAATCGCTAAGTGAATGGACCGCTATGCTGGCTGATTGGGCCGGTAAGTTTGATGGTCAGTCGCAGATGAATCTGGCCATTGCTGTGGATGCCAAACCTGTGGCGGGTAATCCCGCTATTTTTAAGGCGGCACGAAACTGGTTTATGCGTCATTTACGTAATAATGATGTGTTTTTTTCGCACTTTGCCAAGGCTTCGCTTGAGTTTGATACGCCATTGACCTTTTTCGGTAACCTGAAAGACAAAGGGCAGCTGGATATTAAAAAAGGGGGGATTTTTCCCATTGTGCACGGTCTGCGGACCATGGCATTGGAGTGCCGGATTCGGGCAACGAATACCTTTTTTCGATTAGAAGAGATGGTCGAGCAAGGGGTGTTGGAGACAAGGCAGGGACAGGATCTGACCGAGGCCTTAAGCCTGTTTATTCAGTTGCGATTGAACCAGCAGATTAAACGCATGGAAGCCAGTGAAGATGGCCAGGATAAAACGCCAAATAACATCGACTTGCAGGAGCTAAACAAAATGGAGCGTGATCTGTTGCGTGATGCTCTGCATGTTGTGAAAAAATTTAAGAAGCATCTTGAATTGAGGTATCACCTGGGGAATTGATTATGATCATTCCAAGAACCTTCCAGAAGATCAAAGACCGCTACCAGCATAAAACCGGTCCCTATGCGCATCTATTTCAGCCTTATGATGGTGACGAAGTTGTCTCGTTGGATTGTGAGACGACCAGTCTAGATGTCAGTAAGGGTGAAATAATCTCCATTGGCGCGGTGAAAATAAAAGGTCGGCGGGTGCTGACCAGTGACCGGCTGGATCTGAAATTAGAGCCGCCTGAGTCACTGGATGGCGAGTCGATTAAGATTCATAAATTACGTGGTACTGATCTTGTAGGGGGTATTGCTCTCGAAGAAGCGCTGGAAAGAGTGTTGGACTTTGTTGGTAATCGTCCGGTGCTCGGTTACTACGTTAATTATGACATTCGGATGTTGGATAAGTATTTGCGGCCTAAGTATGGCTTTGGCTTGCCGAACAAGTCTATCGAGTTGTCTCATGTATACCATGACATCATTAAGTGGAAGTCGGTGGGCGGTAATATTGATCTGCGTTTTGATACGATCTCCCGCAAGTTGGATGTGCCGATGATGGAGCGGCATACGGCGATTGGTGATGCATTGACAGTGGCATTGATGTTTTTACGGTTGAAGTATGGTGAACCGCCAGAAGCCGATTGTTAAGTTTTAACTATTCGTCAAAAAATAAACGAGCTATGGCTCGTTTTTTGCATTTTCTACCCTTGTTGAGGAAAAGTTCTTCCTCATTAGCCAAAAAAATGACATTCTAGAGTCGTTTTAGGCTTGTAGCCCCATTTTAGCGAATTATAATGTCAATAAATTGCCGTTTTGGTGGATGTGATGGTAGATAGAGCAGATATTAATAGTGTTCTGGCCCAGATGCGGACGATTCAGTCGCAAGTTCAGAGTGCATCGTCGGCGGTTGCACCCATCCAGTCTCCGGCTGGTCAGCCGGGTATTCAGCAGCCAGAGCGAACTGAATTTGGCACCATTCTGAAGAATGCGGTTGATCAGGTTAATGATGCGCAACAGACTGCCAAAAATTTGGCGCAAGCGTTTGAGCGTGGTGACCCTATGGTTGATCTACCACAGGTAATGCTGAGCGCGGAAAAGGCGTCTGTGTCCTTTCAGGCAATGACGCAGGTTAGAAATCGTTTGGTTACGGCCTACGAAGACATCATGAAAATGTCGATCTGATAGGGAGTAATTGATCAGTGGCTGATAGTGCAAATCTGAAAGGCAGTCCGCTCCAGGGCTTCAACCGTCTGAGTATCATGCGGCAGTTTGGTCTCATGGTCGGTCTTGCAGCCAGCGTAGCAATTGGGTTTGCGGTGGTATTGTGGTCGCAGAAGCCTGAGCAGCGGGTGTTATTCAGTAATCTTAACTTTGCCGATGCCAATCAGATTATTGAGCAGCTGCAGATGTTTGGTGTGCCCTATCAGTTTGATGCTTCGGGTCGTGCAATCCTGGTGCCGGAAGAGTATGTGCATAAGGCCAGACTGAAGCTGGCAGCAGAAGGTTTTACAGCCGATAAGACAGTAGGGCTGGAGATTCTGGATCAGGAGCAGAGTCTTGGCACGAGTCAGTTTATGGAAACGGCGCGTTATCGTCGTGGTCTAGAGGGTGAGTTGGCGCGCACTATCGCCAGTATCACTGCAGTACGCAATGCCAGGGTTCATCTGGCGATCCCTAAAGAGTCGGCATTTATACGTCAGTCACGCCGACCGAAAGCATCCGTGTTTTTGGAGCTGTTCTCCGGTCGGCGACTGGAGCCGGACCAGGTTGCTTCTATTGCTAACCTGGTGTCCACCAGTGTCCCTGAGCTGGATGTTAAAGATGTAACCGTGGTGGACCAGAAAGGGCGTCTGCTTAATAGTCGGGATAAAGATATTGATGTGGTGCTGGCCGCCAAGCAGATGGAATATACCCGCAGCATGGAGGAGACTCTGCTCAACCGGGTAAACAGTATCTTGCAGCCGGTAGTGGGCATGGGGAAATTTCGCGCCGAAGTATCCGCTGATGTTGATTTTACGGCGATCGAGCAGACCGACGAACTGTATAACCCTGATCTGCCTGCGCTGCGCAGTGAGCAGACGCTGGATGAGTCTAAAGTGGGTGCTAATGCAGCAGGTGGAGTGCCGGGGGCACTGTCCAATCAGCCGCCAGGGCCTAGCTCAGTGCCAGAAGTGGCTAATGCTGCAACAGGTGGTCAGGGGGCTGCTGGTCAGCCGGAGTCCGCGCGAAAACAGGCAACGCGTAATTATGAATTGGATCGAACCATCAGTTATACCAAGCACCAAATGGGTAAAATCAGCCGTCTGACCGTTGCTGTGGTGGTGGATGATCTGTCCCGCGCCAATCCGGAGAGTGGTGAAGTTGCGCGAGTGCCCTGGGATGCTAACGAGCTGGCGCGGCTTAAAATTCTGGTGCAGGATGCTGTAGGTTTTTCTGCGTTAAGGGGCGATAGCGTTAATGTGGTAAATACACCCTTTGTGGTGGAGCAGCCTATTCAGGTTGAAGATGCGCCATTTTGGAAGCAGGACTGGATCTGGGATCTGAGTAAGCAGCTGCTTGCAGTGGTGTTTGTGTTGTTGTTGGTGTTCGGTATTTTGCGGCCGATTATGCGTAATCTGGCAGTGGCAGGTACCGCGAACCGTACCTCTGGGCTGGGTTCGGCAGGGGATGTATCCGCCGAAATTGAAGGCCTGGAAAGTGGTGAGTTCTCCTCCGAGCAGGTGACCTTTGGTAGTGACGACGATCTGCTGCCAACGCCGAATGAGAGCTATGATTACCAAATCAATGCAATTCGTAGCATGGTGGCAGAAGATCCGGCTCGTGTAGCGCAGGCCGTTAAACAGTGGGTTACTGTTGATGAGCGATGACGTTAAAACCGAAGCTCTGGGTGATATTGAAAAAGCCGCCATTCTGCTGATCAGTTTGGGTGAAACTGATGCGGCGGAAATTCTTAAGCATATGGGGCCAAAAGAAGTTCAGATGATTGGCCAGGCAATGGCTCAGCTGAATAATGTGCCACAGTCCAAAGTCGAATCTGTTGTTGGTGATTTTCTTGGTTTGGTCAGTGACCAGACCGGTATAGGTATCAATAACGATGTATATATCCGGGCAATGCTGAACCAGGCGTTAGGTGAAGAGAAAGCCAAAACTCTACTTGATCGTATTCTGTTAAGTACCAACACTTCTGGCCTTGATACATTGCGCTGGATGGAACCGCGTCAGATCAGTGAAATTATTCGTTATGAGCACCCGCAGATTCAGGCGGTTGTGGTGGCGTACCTTGAACCGGATGCCGCCGCCGGTGTGTTGTCCTGTTTTGATGATAAGGTGCGACTCGATATTCTGATGCGTGTGGCGGCGCTGGATCGTATTCAGCCGCAGGCCTTGCAGGAACTGAATGATATTCTGGAACGGCAGTTTGCCGGCGCTGGTGGTGCGAGTACTGCTACGCTGGGCGGGGTGAAGTCTGCCGCCAATATCATGAACTTTATCGATTCCACGCTTGAAGCTGAATTGATGGATGCGATCCGTGAAACCGATGAAACTCTGGCGTCTACTATCTCTGACATGATGTTTGTGTTTGACAACTTGATGGATGTTGAAGACCGAGGCATCCAGGCAATTCTGCGTGAGATTGCAACTGACGTGCTGGTGGTGGCCCTTAAGGGGGCGGATGTGCAATTGCAGGAGAAAATCTTCCGCAATATGTCTAAGCGTGCGGCTGAATTGTTGCGTGATGATCTTGAAGCGCAGGGTCCGGTGCGTGTTAGCGAAGTTGAAACCGCCCAGAAAGAGATTCTCGCAGTGGCCCGACGCCTGGCAGATGACGGTGAAATTGTGCTGGGTGGCGGTGGCGAAGAGATGGTCTGATCGGCCATCCTCTGGCATTATCAGTGTCTGACCTGGGGTGCCCGAAAGGGGTGCCGTTAAACCTTCCTGATTGTGTGTTGTCCGTAAAGTGATGTCCCAAGAAGATAGCAAATACAAACGAATTCGTGCTTCTGAGGCGGTTGCTGTTCAGGGCTGGGAGCTGCCTGATATGGCTAGTCCGTTGTCAGTCGGGCTGCAGCAGGCAGGTACAGGTGGATCTGTTAAGGTCACAGAAGGCGAGTTTAGCCAAGACCGAGTGACCCTGACTGAGCTTGAATCTATTCGGGAAAATGCCCGCCTCGAAGGGTTGGTTGCTGGATTGGAGGAGGGGCGCGCTCAGGGGCTGGAAGAAGGCCGTCTGCAAGGTATCAAACAGGGTCAGGATGAAGGTTATCAGGCTGGATTGTCTGCTGCAGAGAGTGAAATCAGGCAACATCATGCACAACTTGAGCAGATGTTGCAGCAGTTGCTGGCACCTGTCACAGGCCAGCAAGCCAGTATGGAAACCTTGCTGTTAAATCTGGTGTTGCAGTTGTCGCGTACGGTGGTTGGGCATGAATTGGCGACTAGGCCGAGCGTGATTGCCAATGCTATTCGCGAGGCGCTCACGCAAATTCCAGAACCTCTGGGCGAAGTTGAGCTAGTGCTAAATCCGAAGGATATAGAGTGGATTAAACCATTGAGCGACAGCCTGACCGCCGGTTTGCAGTTACTCCCCGATGAGTCGATGCAGCCGGGTGGCTTTCGTTTGAAAACTCTGAACAGTCTAGTGTCGCACGAAGTTGAAACACGTTTCACTCAGGTTGCCGAACAGTTGTTGGCTCAATTAAGCAGCAAGGCAGATCAGGCTGATGACACCTCTGCTTGAGCGCCTGCAGCAACTGGCCGCTGTGCCGTTGCAGCCTCCCCGTCCTCATGTGCAGGGGCGTATTACCCGTATGATTGGTTTGACCCTTGAAGCCGTTGGTATTCGTGCCGCTGTTGGTGAGTGTTGCTATATCGAACGTCCGGGTGGCGGCCAAATAGAAGCGGAAGTAGTGGGTTTTTCCGGTGATCGTATCTATCTGATGCCGCTGTACCCCGTGGAAGGTTTGCATGCAGGTACGCGTGTTGTTGCCGGTCATGATAGTGGTGCGGTGCCAGTGGGTATGAACCTGCTGGGGCGAATTTTAAACGGTGTTGGTAATCCGATAGATGGTCTCGGTGCGCTGCAGTCTGAGGCTAAAGTTGCTCTGGGTGGTGAGATTATTAATCCGTTGCAGCGAGCCCCCATTGAACAAACTCTGGACGTCGGTGTTAGGGCGATTAATGCATTGCTGACTGTCGGTCGGGGTCAGCGAATGGGCTTATTTGCCGGTAGTGGTGTCGGTAAATCGGTGCTGCTGGGCATGATGACCCGCTTTACCGAAGCCGACATCATTGTGGTAGGTCTGATCGGTGAGCGTGGCCGTGAAGTCAAAGAGTTTATTGATCACAGTCTGGGTGCCGAGGGCTTGAAACGCTCGGTGGTGGTGGCCTCTCCTGCCGATGATTCGCCATTAATGCGCCTCAGAGCCTCGCAGTTGGCGACTCGTATTGCTGAATACTTTCGCGACCAGGGCAAGAATGTTCTGCTACTTATGGACTCGCTCACCCGCTATGCCCAAGCGCAGCGTGAGATCGCACTGGCCGTTGGTGAACCGCCCGCTACCAAAGGTTATCCGCCTTCCGTTTTTGCCAAAATACCCAAGCTGGTCGAGCGTGCCGGGAATGGCAAAACCGGAGGTGGTTCAATCACTGCATTTTATACAGTGCTGACCGAGGGCGATGATCAGCAAGATCCGGTAGCCGATGCTGCCCGGGCGATACTTGATGGGCATGTGGTGTTGTCACGGCAACTGGCAGAGCAGGGGCATTATCCTGCAATTGATATCGAAAGCTCGATCAGTCGTGCCATGCCGCAGATTGTGGCGCCAGAGCATCTGGCAACGGCGTTGCGCTTCAAGCGCCAACTATCCCGCTATCGCCAAAATGAAGACCTGATTAATGTGGGTGCTTATGTGCCGGGCAGTGATCCGGATACCGATTTTGTGATGCAGACCTTGCCTGCAGTGCGTGGCTTTTTGTGTCAGGGAATGCAGGAGAAAACGCCGTTATTGGACTCGCTGCAGCATTTGGTCAATGTATTAACGCCACCACCAGAGCCTGAACCAGCGGCGCCGGGAGGCTAAGCCATGACACAGCGATCACGTCGCCTTGAATTGGTACTTAACCTGGCGGAAAAAAAGAAGCAGCAGGCCGAACAGTTTCTGGCTAATAGCCGGCAAAGCCTGATCAAAAGCCAGGCTACGCTGGAGCAGCTTGATCGCTATTTGCTGGAGTATCGTGAACTCTATATGGGTAACAATGCCGCCGGAGCGACCGGTGCTCAGCTGCAAATCCAGCAAGCTTTTATTCAAAAGCTGGAAGCTGCGCGGCAGGCCCAGGTTCAGGCTATTGAGCATCAAACACGAGAACTTGAAGCGGTAGAAAAACATTGGCAGGCGATGTATGCCCGTTTCAAAGGGATCGAGAAATTGACTGATCAGGTGCGCAGTGCAGAACAGAAAGCGCACGATAAAGCCCTGCAGAAGCAAATTGATGAACGCGCTCAGTTGCATCGCCCAGACTTTATTTAACCTCTCTATTGCCTAACCTGTAAACAGTTGGCCTCTTTTTTGCTGATTTATTGGCAGGTTTGTCAAATGGGAAACGGCAATGAATCAGCAGGTCTCTCTTCCAGCGCTTGGCGGTTTGCTCTCACTGGATCTATCAATGTTAAGTCAGTCGCAGAGTGGCGGGGCTGCAGCGACCGATCTTGTCACGGGATTTGGCGCGTTATTGAATCAGATGGTGGCCGAGGGGCAGTTGCCTGCAACCTTGGTGAACGGCGAAATGTTGCCGCAAGGTGGCGCTGGGTTGCCGTTATCGGAACTGCCGCAGCCTGAGTTATTGCAGCAACAGCTTGAGCAGCTTGCCTTACTGCTAGAGCAGCAAGGAGCAAAGGGCGCTGATGAATTAGCTGGACTTGCCGCTGAAATTTCCCGGCTGTTGCAGCAAACGACTGCGCCAGCGTTAGATCAAGCCGCTGATGCGGTGCCGTCGCTTCCTGAATTGCCGGATGTCGCCGGTCAGCCAGCTGCTGCAGTTTTACGGGATGATCTGGTGACTCCTGCTGCCGGAGCTCTGCGAGATGCTGCTGCCAGACCAGACTCTGAAGCACAATTGCCAGGTACTCCTGAGGTACCTGCCCCGGTTGTGGTGGCAGAGCCAGAGGTATTAACGCCAATAATGGGGTCTGAGCAGCCTGAAGGTAGTTCAGAGCGGCCGAATGTTTTGCTAACCGCTGAGTCACAAACGTCTGTGCCACCCGAGGGTGATGATCAGCAGGTTTTAAATAATGCCGCCCAGTCAGGTGCAGATACTGCGCCCGAAGTGGTGCCGCAATCACCGTTGCCGGGAAATGCTCAGGCTGTAGCTGATGATGCTGAGGCAGAACCTCCCATTACTCGTGAGCGCCCGTCGCAGGCACCTTTGCATGCTTCCGAGCAGGCGGTAGCCGCATTGACAACTAAAGCTAATGAACAGGCTGCACTGCATAGTGCTGTGCTGGCGGCTGGCCGAGAAGCGGCTGCTCAGCCCCAGGTCTCTGCTCAGGCGTCCGAGTTGGTGAAAGGCCAGGTCCGGGAATCGGGTGTTACCCAGATTGTGGGTGAGCAAGTGGTCACTGGCCGCCAGGAGGGTGACGCTAATAGCCGCGTGTCGGCGAATACTGTGTCATCTGATCTGCCGGTACTGCCTACTCTGGGCAAAAAGCTGGAGCTGAACTTGGAAAATAGTCAGGCATTGCTGCGTAGTGTGGCGGCAATGAAACAGGCTGCAGATACGGCGACTTCCCAGCAACGAACAGAAGCGGGTTCTGTGGTGGCGGTAGACACCTATACTTCAGCCGGTCTGGGCCAGCCAACACAAACGCAGAAGACGCTGACGGAATCGCATACGTTGATGATGCCTAATCAAATGCGTATGAATACCCCGGCTTGGCAGAATGCGCTGGGTGAAAGGGCTATGTTGCTGGTCGCCAATGGTGCCCGTACTGCCGAGATTCGTCTTGACCCACCAGAGCTTGGCGCGCTTCAGATACGAGTACAGATGAATCAGGATCAGGTTAGCCTGAGCTTTTCTTCACCCCATGCGCATGTCAGGGATGCGGTAGAGCAAAGTTTGCCGCGCCTGCGTGAGATGTTTGCAGAGCAGGGGTTGGCATTGCAGGATTCATCGGTGTCTGATCAGTCCTCAGGTGAAAGCCGAGGCGAGGCAGCACAGCAACTGGCTGAACAGTCTTATGCCGGTGCAGATTCCGGCAGTCAGGATGGTGATGAGTTGGCGGATGTGCCGCTACAGGCAGCACGTAATGTGAGTTTGGTCGATTATTACGCCTGAATCATTGCATTCGTTACACTAAGTGAGCATCAATTTTTTACTTTGTTCAGCCGTAAAATCAGTGTGTTATAGTAGGCTGAAATTCTACCGCTTGCGGTAGGTATTAGTTCGCGATAACCAGATTAAAGGTTGAAGGTAACGGGTAATGGCGGAAGCAGAAGAAGCCACCGAAGACGCAGGCGGGGAAGGCAAGAAAAAATCCAAGCTGCTGCTGATTATAGCGTTGATTGTGGGAATATTGTTGGTGGGTGGTGGCGGTGCCGCTGTGGCTTTTTTTCTGCTGGGGTCTGAGCCGGAGACCGCAGAAAATATGGAGCCCGCCAAGCCTGAGAAAGCCGACGCAATTTACACCAAGGTGCGGACTAAAGAAGGTAAGCCGATGTTTGTGGTAACCCTGCAGTCTCAGGATCAGCGGCCACATTACATGCAGCTGTATGTGGAAGCGAAAAGTCGCGAGCAGCAGGTTGCGGATGCCTTGGAATTGCATATGCCATTGGTTGTTGCTCGACTGAATGCCCTGTTTCAAACCCAGCGCTTCCAAGAGTTACAGTCGATTGAGGGTAAGATTGCCCTGCGTCAGGCGGCGACTGATCTGGTGCGTGAACTGATGCAGGAAAAAATCGGCAAGCCCGGGGTGGAAACCATTCTCTTTACCAATTTTGTGATGCAATGAGGTTGCCCATGGCGGTTGTTGGGGGTTTGGCCTAAATGTCGGTTAAAGATCTGCTGTCACAGGACGAGATCGATGCGTTATTGCATGGTGTCGATGATGGCGATGTCGATACTTCTGAAGAAGTAGAAGATCTCGATGATGGCGAGGTGCGCGTATATGACCTTGCCAGTCACGAACGTATTGTTCGTGGCCGTATGCCGACCCTGGAAATGATCAACGAACGGTTTGCCCGTTATACCCGCATCAGTCTATTTAACCTGTTACGCCGCGAAGCCGATGTCACCGTCGGCGGTGTCCAGGTGATGAAGTACGGCGACTATATCCATACCCTGTATGTTCCCACCAGTATGAACCTGATCCGAGTACCGCCATTGCGCGGGACCGGATTGTTTATTATGGATGCCAAGCTGGTTTTTAAACTGGTGGACAGCTTCTTTGGTGGTGATGGTCGGCATGCCAAAATTGAAGGGCGAGAGTTTACCCCGACTGAAACCCGGTTGATTCAGAAAACTCTGGAACAATTTTTCCTTGATCTTGAAGACGCTTGGCGGCCTGTCAAAAATCTGTCATTCGAACATATGGGTCATGAGATGAACCCGGCAATGGCCAACGTCATCAATCCCACTGAAGTGGTGGTGGTCAGTTCATTCCAAGTCGATCTTGAGGGGGGGTCCGGTGAGTTCCATGTTGCGATGCCTTATTCGATGCTGGAGCCCATTCGAGACCTTCTGGTTTCTGGTTTCCAGAGCAGTGAAGATGAACGTGATGAGCGTTGGCAGACTGCTTTGCAGCGTGACATTTTAATGGCGCATCTGCCGGTTGAGATGACAATAGCCCATCAGGAGATGACTTTGCGGGATGTGCTAGAACTGGAAGCGGGTGATATTATTCCGGTTGAATTGCCGGAAATGTTTGAGCTTAAAGCCAATAAAGTACCGGTTTTTACCTGTAAACTCGGTCAGTCTCGTGGCAATCTGGCGCTGAAAATTCAGGGTCAGGTGGTACGTCGAAAATAAGCCTGTAAGGCAATAAGGGTGTGATTCATGAGTGATGATGCAGATCAGGACCAGCAGGCGCTGGCTGATGAGTGGGCCGCTGCGCTGGAAGAACAAACTGATGATGGCGCGCAGGAGCAGATTGATCCTGATGAGTTGCTCAAAGCCACTGGCGTGAGTGACGAAAAAGTACAGCTGGCCGAATTAAAAGATGAAGGTGCGCCGGTTTCAGATCCGAAGCTGGACGTTATTCTGGACATACCGGTCACCTTATCCATGGAAGTCGGTCAGACAGATATTCCTATTAGTAACCTGCTGCAGCTCACACAGGGTTCAGTGATTGAACTTGATCGGGTAGCAGGTGAGCCTCTTGATGTGATGGTAAATGGCACCCTGATTGCCCATGGCGAAGTCGTGGTGGTGAATGATCGCTATGGCATTCGTTTGACCGATGTTATCAGTCCGCAAGAGCGGATCCGTCGCCTGAAATAACACTGATGCGGATAATAACCTTTCTTTTCTCTGTGCTGCTCATGCCGCTGGTGTTGGCAGAAACAGCTTCAACTGCAGTCAGTGCTAGGCCTGCCTATCAGGAGCCTTTTTCAGCCGCAGCGATTACTCAGTTATTGCTGGGGTTAGGTTTGGTGCTGGGTATGATTCTGCTGCTGGGGTGGCTGGTTAAGCGTTTCTCCGGTCTGGCCCCGATGAATCGTCAGATGCGAGTACTGGCGGTGTTGCCGCTTAGCAGTCGGGAAAAGGCCGTGTTGGTGGAGGTCGGTAAGCAGCAACTGTTACTTGGTGTAGCGCCGGGCCGGGTGAATCTGTTGACCCAATTCGATGAGCCGGTGATTACTCAGGCAGAGCCGGTCACGCCCGCTTTTGCGGCAAAATTGGCCGAAGTGATGCAAAGGCGAACACCGCATGATTAGAGTTCTGCTATTGCTGCTTGGCATGCTGCCTATGCTGGTGCAGGCGGCCGATGTGGGTATCCCAGCTGTCAGTGTTACCACCACAGAGGATGGCGAGACAAACTACAGCGTAACGATTCAGATCCTTGCGTTGATGACTATGCTGACGTTCCTGCCAGCAATGGTCATGATGATGACGTCATTTGCCCGCATTATTATTGTGTTTTCTATTTTGCGTCAGGCGCTCGGCTTGCAACAAACGCCTTCCAATCAGATTTTGGTAGGTATTGCGCTGTTTCTGACCCTGTTTATCATGACACCGGTGTTGGATCAGGTATATGAGGGTGCGGTGCAGCCCTATATGAATGCAGAGATCGGTTTGGTGGCTGCGCTTGAGCAGGGTAGTGGCCCGTTCCGGGAATTTATGATGATGCAAACCCGGGAAAGTGATCTGGAACTGTTCATGCGCATCTCTGATACCCCGGCAGTTGAGAATCCTGACCAAGTACCTTTTAGTGTGTTGGTGCCGGCATTTGTTACCAGTGAGTTAAAAACGGCATTTCAGATCGGCTTTATGCTGTTTGTCCCCTTCCTGATTATCGACCTGGTTGTGGCCAGTATTTTGATGGCGATGGGTATGATGATGCTGTCGCCGGTGATTATCTCGTTGCCGTTCAAAATTATGCTGTTTGTGCTGGTCGATGGCTGGGCGCTGGTGATTGGTACATTGGCTGCGAGCTTTGGGCTATAGTGGGATAACTGCAATCCGGGAGAGCTGCTATGACCCCAGAAGTGGTACTGGGTATATTCGGAGAGGCGTTCTGGCTGATCGTGCTGCTGGTCACCATCATTATTTTACCTAGCCTGATGGTGGGTTTGGTGGTGTCTACTTTTCAGGCAGCTACGCAGATTAACGAGCAGACCCTGAGTTTCTTGCCGCGTTTGATTATTACCCTGCTGGTGATTATGTGGGCAGGACCCTGGATACTCACCCAGTTAACCGAGCACTTCATTCGGTTAGCGAAAAACATTCCCTATCTGATTGGATAACCCATGTTTGATATCAGCCTGCTGCAGATCGAACAATGGGTGGCAGTTTATCTCTGGCCGTTATTCCGTATAGCGGCTTTTTTTATGGCGGTACCGCTAATAGGCGGGCAGATGGTGGCGGCTCGAGTGCGCCTGATGCTGGCGCTGTCTATTACCTTAATTACCGCGCCTCTCTTGCCAGCGATGCCGCCTTTTACCGGCCTGGATGCGCAATCCTGGATCATCATTGCGCAGCAGATTCTGATCGGCGGAGCGCTGGGGTTCATGTTTCAGTTGTTCTTTCAGATATTTGTGCTGGGCGGGCAGATGATTGCAACGCAGATGGGTTTGGGTTTTGCCTCTGTGAGTGATCCGGCCAATGGCGTACCCGTGGTGATGCTAAGCCAGTTTTATATCACTATGGTGATGATGTTGTTTATTGCGCTGAATGGTCATCTGGTACTGGTTGAGGTGATTGTGCGCAGCTTTGATGTGTTGCCGGTAGCGATGAGTGGTCTGACTGGGCCGATGCTATGGAAGATTGCTATATCGGGTAGCTGGATGTTTTCTGCGGCATTGTTGATGGCGCTGCCTGCGGTGACGGCGTTGCTGGTGGTGAATATGACGTTTGGCATTATGTCGCGAGCGGCACCTCAGTTGAACATTTTGGCGATAGGCTTTCCGTTCACTATGGTGTTGGGTTTGTTTATTAACTGGATCAACCTGGGCGGTTTTCTGGGGCAATATATGCGGATTTCTGGTTTTGCTCTGGATTACATTGAACAACTGCTGCACGGGGTGTGATCAGTGGCTGAAGAGACGGGTCAGGAAAAAACAGAACAGCCCACGCCAAAACGAATAAAAGAGGCGCGGGAAAAAGGAGATGTTGCCCGTTCCAAAGAGTTGACCACTATGTTGGTACTGATGGCTGCTGTGCTCAGTGTATTCATCTTTGGTGGTCAATTGGCTGAGCGCATGATTGGCATGATGGAGCGCAACTTCCTGCTTGACCGGGTGGAAGTGTTTGATGTGAACATGATGTTTGCGCATCTCGGCATGTCGGTGAAGGAAGCTGCGCTGGCGCTGATGGGGATTTTTATACTGATAGCATTGGCAGCGTTTATCGGGCCAATTGCGCTGGGTGGATGGAATTTCAGCACTAAGGCGTTGCAGCCTAAAGGCAGTCGGATTGATCCGATTGCCGGGATAAAGCGCATGTTCTCCCTCAAGTCTTTGGTTGAACTGTTCAAAGCGTTGGCGAAGTTTGCCTTGGTGGGCGGTTTTGCCATGATTATTTTGTGGCAGATTCGGGGTGACATCATTAGTTTGGGTAATGCACCCGAGCGGCCTGCCATAAAAGATGCTCTAGAGACCATTATCTGGGTGTTTATGTTTCTGAGTGCGGTGTTGATTATTATCGCTGCGGTAGATGTGCCCTATCAGATGTACGACTACACCAAAAAAATGAAGATGACGCTGCAGGAGGTGAAGGACGAGCTGAAAAATACGGAAGGTAAGCCAGAAGTAAAAGGGCGTATTCGGCAGTTGCAGCGTGAAATTTCGCAGCGCCGCATGATGAAGCAGGTCCCTGAAGCTGATGTGGTGATTACCAACCCGACCCACTACGCTGTGGCGATCCGTTATGACGCTGAAAATCGAAATGCACCTATTGTGGTTGCTAAAGGCGTGGATTTCGTCGCGTTGAAGATTCGTGAAATAGCCTCAGAGTATGATGTGCCCCAGCTACAGGCGCCGCCACTGGCGCGTGCTATCTATCATTCCACCGAAGTTGATGAAGAGATTCCGGCCGGCCTATTTATGGCGGTGGCTCAGGTCTTGGCTTATGTGTTTCAGTTGCAGCGCTACCGCGATCATAAAGATGTTTCCCCTCCATCGCAGCCTGATCTGGCGCAGCTTGAAATTCCAGACGAGTTTAGAGACGAAACTGTCTGAAAAATCAATTTCTTGGCGTGAAAATTGCAATTTCCTGAAGGTTTTGGCTTTGTCCGTCAAAATACCGACATATTAGGCTGTCTTTACTGACAGTTGTTCAGGTATTATCGATGAAGCTGTCTTTGGTGATGTTTTTTTGACGCATAGGTTTTGAGTGGATAGAGCAGTGATTCTGCAAAACATACGCAACCTCGGTCAGGGTAACCTGGGCGTACCGTTGTTGCTTATGGCTATTTTGGCGATGGTGACCCTGCCGGTCCCACCGTTTTTGCTGGATACCCTGTTTACGTTCAATATCACCCTGTCCATCGTTGTACTGTTGGTCTGTGTTTATTCATCACGCCCGCTCGATTTTGCCATCTTTCCATCCATTATTTTGATCGCCACTCTTATGCGTTTGGCGCTGAATGTCGCGTCTACCCGTGTGGTTTTGCTGTATGGGCACGAGGGCGGTGATGCTGCCGGTAAGGTGATCCAGGCCTTTGGCGAGGTGGTGGTTGGTGGTAATTATGTGGTCGGCTTCGTGGTGTTTCTGATCCTGATTATTATCAACTTCGTGGTGGTGACTAAGGGTGCAGGCAGGATTTCTGAAGTTAGTGCACGATTCACCCTGGACGCCATGCCAGGTAAGCAGATGGCGATCGATGCGGACCTTAACTCTGGTCTGATTGATCAGGAAGAGGCGAAAGCGCGGCGTAAGGATGTCACTCAAGAGGCGGATTTCTATGGTTCTATGGATGGTGCGTCAAAATTTGTCCGCGGTGATGCGGTAGCCGGTATCCTGATTTTGGTGATCAACCTGCTGGGTGGCCTGGCTATCGGCATGCTGCAACATGATCTCGATTTTGGTACCGCAATGCGCTTTTATTCGTTGTTAACCATTGGTGACGGTCTGGTGGCGCAGTTACCTTCGCTGCTGCTTTCCACTGCTGCGGCCATTATGGTGACGCGTCAGAATGTGTCTCATGATATGGGTAGTCAGGTGCTGGGGCAGCTATTTGCGTCGCCTAAGTCTTTGGCTATTGCTGCAGGCATTCTGTTTGTCATGGGCGTCATTCCGGGTATGCCACACTTTGCATTCTTGTCGCTGGCTGTGGCAGCGGGTGGTGGTGCATGGTGGATTTATCGTAACCATCAGAAGCTTGAGTCAGAACGGCTGGAACAGGCGCAACAGAAACAGCAGCAACCTGCGGCAGCGGATGAAGCCGAGAAGCGCGATCTTGACTGGGATGATGTGATGCCGGTGGATATGGTTGGCTTGGAGGTGGGTTATCGGCTGATTCCCATGGTGGATAAGATGCAGGGTGGTCAGTTGCTGAGCCGCATCAAAGGTGTGCGCAAGAAACTGTCGCAGGATTTGGGCTTTCTGGTGCCATCAGTGCATATTAGGGATAACTTGGATCTATTGCCTGGCGCCTATCGCATTACGCTGATGGGGGTCATCGTGGGAGAGGCTGAAGTCTACCCCGATCGTGAGCTGGCGATTAATCCGGGGCAGGTTTTTGGCACGCTGCAGGGTATTGAAGTCAAAGATCCGGCATTTGGCCTGGATGCGGTGTGGATCGAGCAGCAGCATAAAGAGCAGGCGCAGTCGTTGGGTTATACCGTGGTTGATGCGTCGACAGTGGCTGCTACACACCTGAATCAGTTGTTGCAGGTGCATGCGCATGAGCTGCTGGGGCATGAGGAAGTACAGCAGCTGCTGGATATGCTGGCTAAAACCTCGCCTAAGCTGGTGGAAGAGTTGGTGCCGGGTAAGGTGTCCTTCAGTGCCTTGCTTAAAGTGCTGCAGAATCTACTGAAAGAGCATGTGCCGTTGAAAGATTTTCGTACTATCGCCGAATCGTTGGCTGAAGCGGTGGCGCGCACCCAGGATCCATTGGCACTGACCGCCTCGGTACGTATCTCGCTATCGCGGCTGATTGTGCAGAATATCAATGGTTCAGAACCTGAATTGCCCGTCATAACGCTTGAGCCTCAGCTGGAACAGCTGCTGATGAATTCGGTGCAGCAGGGCAAGGATGCAGGGCTGGCGCTGGAACCGGGGATGGCTGAGCGATTGCAGACTTCGCTGGCGGATGCGGCCAGCCAGCAGGAGATGATGGGTCGTCCGTCTGTGTTGCTTGTGGCGGCGCCGATTCGGCCATTGTTGGCGAAGTTTGTACGTTATGGCCAGCATCAGATACATGTGCTCTCCTATCAGGAGATCCCGGAAAATAAAAAAATTACTATCGTTGCCTCAGTGGGTGGGCATGGGAATGGTTAATACAGTCAATGCAGTGGGTTGGGCTGATGGGGAAACTTTATGAAAGTTAAACGCTTCTTTGCACCGGATATGCGGCAGGCGATGCGTCGTGTTCGTGAAGAGATCGGTCCCGATGCGGTGATCCTTTCTAATCACCGTGTCTCCGGTGGAGTCGAGGTGGTCGCCGCCCATGAAAATGATTACGAAGCGGCTAAAGCGGATTTTGAGCAACGCAAGCGTCCGCAACCGAGTCCTGAGCAACCGCTGGATGTGGTCACTGGTAATCAGAGTGCAGGGCTTAGCGACGAACTGCATCGGGCGCGTATGCGTATTGCTGATGCGCAACAGCGTGCGGCGACACCAGAAGATGAAACGGCGACGGTTAATCGTCAGTTAGGTCGGGATGATGAAGACGATCTGCGGATGATCCTTAGCTCGCTGAAGCAGCGTCGGCGCGAGAGGGCTGATGAAGCGCACGACAACTTTGTGCGCCAGCAAGTGCCTGAATTGGAGACTCGTCAGCCGGCGCCTGCGCCAGCAACCCTGATGGATAGCGGCTTGATCCGTTCGATGCAGGACGAGATTCAGCAACTAAAAGAGATGTTGCAGCAGCAGGCAGTCTCGCCATCTCCAGCGGCGCGTCCAGTCTCACCATTGCAGCGTAAGCTAGAGCTATTGGGCCTGAGTCCAGGATTAACTGGTCAGTTGCTGGCGGGTGTTGAACCTGATTTGGCGCCGGAAAAAGCCTGGCGCAATATGCTGGCAAAATTGGCTGAAGCGATTCCAATGGTTGGTGAAGAGTATATCGAACGGGGTGGCATGGTCGCGTTTGTCGGCCCCACCGGCTCTGGTAAAACCACGACTATTGGCAAGCTGGCAGCGCGGTATGTGTTGCAGCATGGTAGTTCAGGTATCGCATTGGTTACGACGGATACTTACAGGATTGCAGCGCATGAGCAGCTACGTACCTTTGGCCGGATTCTTGACGTGCCGGTACGGGTGGTGGATGAAAACAGTTCGTTGGAAGCGGTCTTGCAGTCATTGAAAAATAAGCGCCTGGTATTAATTGATACAGCAGGCTTGTGTGCTGATGAGCCCCACAGTGAATCGCAGATGAGTATGCTGGACAGTGTTACGTTGCGTTTGAAAAAACTGCTGGTGGTGTCTTGCAGCAGTCAGCGTCGGGTAGTTGAGCAGGCCTATCAGGCTTATCGAAGTCTGGGCTTGAATGGTTGCGTACTCAGCAAGATGGATGAGTCAGGTAGTTTGGGTGAAGCTCTGTCATTGATTATTGAAAAACGCCTGCCCGTTGCTTATATGGCCGATGGTCAGCGGATTCCGGATGATATTCAGTTGGCCAAGCGGCATGATCTGGTCAGTAGGGCGGTTGTGTCAGCGCAGAAAGCGCTGGTGAATGAACGGCAGGCCGATGATGATAGCGCTACCTTGTTTAAGGTGGTCTAGGATGGAATTAGCAACATGAGTCAGCCAAGGCCGATCAAGGTCATCGCCGTTACTGGGGGTAAAGGGGGGGTTGGTAAAACCAACGTCTCGGTTAACCTTGCCACTGCTATGGCTGAAATGGGGCATGAAACTGTATTGCTGGATGCCGACCTGGGGTTGGCTAACGTTGATGTTTTGCTCGGCTTGCGGCCGAAAAAGAACATTTCCGATGTGCTGGATGGCAGTTGCAGTCTTGAAGATGTGATGCTGCAGGCGGCGCCACGATTGCGCATTGTGCCAGCGGCATCGGGTACCCAAGAGATGACATCGCTGTCAGTGCATGAGCATGCTGAATTGATTCATGCTTTTAATTCCATTGCCGATAATCTGGATGTACTGATCGTTGATACTGCGGCGGGGATTTCCGACTCAGTTGTCAGTTTTGTCAGGGCGGCGCAAGAAGTGCTGGTTGTGGTGTGTGATGAACCGACATCCATCACCGATGCCTATGCGTTGATCAAGCTGTTAAACCGTGATTTTCAGATGATGCGGTTTAAGGTGCTGGCTAATATGGTGCTGACTGAGCAAGAAGGGCGCAACATGTTTAATAAGTTACTGACGGTAACCGACCGGTTTCTTGATGTGACCCTTCAATATGTAGGTTCAATCCCTTATGATGAGAGCGTACGCAAGGCTGTACAAAAGCAAGTGCCTGTTTTAAAAGCGTTTCCGAAGAGTAAAGTTGCACTTGCTTTCCGCCAGTTGGCCAATAAGGCTGACAGTTGGCCGGTACAGTCATTACCCCGGGGCCATCTCGAGTTTTTTGTTGAGCGGCTTGTCAGGGGTACGCCCCCATCGGATAGATAAATAGAGGCAGTATGTACGATCAGCTGCAATTGCAAACAGCCGACGAATTGATTGAGCGGTACGCTCCTTTAGTAAAGCGCATTGCCCATCATTTAATGGCTCGTTTGCCTTCCACTGTATTGTTGGATGACCTGCTGCAGGCTGGAATGATTGGCCTGCTTGAAGCAGCAAAAAAATATGACACCTCCAAGGGTGCCAGTTTTGAAACCTATGCTGGAATTCGTATTCGTGGTTCCATCATAGATGAAGTGCGGCGCGGAGACTGGACGCCACGTTCGGTTCACCGTAATAGTCGCCGGGTGACTGAGGCGATTCATCAGCTTGAGGGGCGCTTAGGGCGCGATGCTTCTGATGCCGAGGTGGCTGCTGAAATGGATCTTAGCGTGGCTGAATATCATCAGCTGCTTAAAGACTCCATGGAGAGCCGTCTGTTCAGCTTTGAAGAGATGACGGATCCCCGGGAAGATGGGCCATCAGAGTATGTGGCCAATGATGATCCGGGTCCCAGTCGGCATTTTGAGCGTTCGTCATTTCAGGAAAACCTGTCAGCGGAAATTGCCAGACTGCCCGAACGTGAGCAGTTGGTATTGTCGCTGTATTATGATGAAGAACTGAATCTCAAGGAGATTGGCCAGGTGCTCGGTGTGAGCGAGTCCAGGGTCAGTCAGATTCACAGTCAGGCAGCATTGCGATTGCGGTCCCGTCTGACGGAGTGGGGATAAGCTTGGCTACCGGAACCGAACCGGTGGTTGGATATATACAGAGTTGCGTAGCTTGAGGGGATTCTGTCTTGAAAAAAGACATCAAAATACTTGTGGTTGACGATTTTTCTACCATGAGACGTATCATCAAAAACTTGTTGCGGGACCTCGGTCTGACCAATGTTGAAGAGGCAGATGACGGGCAGACCGCACTGCCGATATTGAAGCGTGGCGACATTGAGTTTCTGATCACCGACTGGAATATGCCAGGCATGACGGGCATTGAGTTGTTGAAAAATGTCCGGGAAGACCCGGCGTTGGCGCATATACCGGTTCTTATGGTGACGGCTGAAGCCAAGAAAGAGCAGATCATTGCAGCTGCACAGGCTGGCGTTAACGGCTATGTGGTTAAACCTTTCACGGCTGCTGTGTTGAAAGAAAAAATCGATAAGATTTTTGAACGTCTGGGCAGCTAAGAGGAGTAATCCCATGGTCTCAGGCCCGGATGCACGGGGCGGCATCAGTCGCTTCGAAGAAGAATTACAAGAACATGCAGAGTCACTGGTTACGGCACTGAAAAGCGGCAACCTGGCTGAAGCCATGGATCTTATCCACCTATTGCATGAGTTTCGTCATAAAACCTTCTTCAGTGAAGTCGGTCACCTGACGCGGGCTCTGCATGAATCAATCAAAGCTTTCTCATCTGACATGGGCGGTGCGTTGGACACTGAGCAGGGAAATCTGCCTCAGGGTGCCGATGCTACCGAGCGCCTTAATTACGTCATTGACCTGTGTGAACGAACTGCTCATGACACCATGGACCGGGTGGACAGTGCCCTGAATATGGTTGATCAGCTTGATACGCAAAGCACTCGCTTTGCTGATTTGCTGTCACTGGTGGGTCAGTTAGAAGCAGAACACCAGGGCTTGCGTGGTGTTTATGATCGTACCTGCGCATTAAAAGAAGAATCTGAGCAGACGATCGAGACCTTGCGTACCCAATTGACTGATATTGTGGTCTCGCAAAGTTATCAGGATATAACCGGCCAATTGATCCGCCGGGTTATTAATCTGGTCAGTAATGTTGAAACGCACCTCATCAGCCTGATGGACATGGCCGCGAAGGTGGAACGTCTGTCGGGTATCGAAACAGATACCGAAGAATCCGGGCAATCACGTAAAAAAGATCCGATCCAGGCAGAAGGCCCTCAAATTCGCAAGGATGGGGCCGATATAGTCAGCGGACAAGACGAAGTAGACGATCTTTTATCCAGCCTGGGTTTTTAAGAGGAGTGCCCTATGAGTTTGGATGTAGACCAGGAAATCCTAGGTGATTTTCTCGTCGAAGCCGGGGAGATTCTGGAACAGCTATCTGAACAGCTAGTTGATCTGGAACAGTCACCGGGTGACACCGACCTGCTCAATGCTATCTTCCGCGGTTTTCATACCGTCAAGGGTGGTGCTGGTTTTCTGCAGCTTGAGGCGATGGTGGAGTGCTGCCATACCGCCGAAAACCTGTTCGATATGTTGCGTAATGGTGAGATCAGCGTCACGCCTGAATTAATGGATGTTGTGCTTCAGGCGCTCGATGCGCTGAACTTAATGTTCGAATCGGTGCATGCCGGTGAAGACCCCCAACAGGCTGATCCCCAGTTAATTGCGACCCTCGGCGCTTTTGCCGCAGGTCAGGCCCCGGCGGCTTCGTCAGCCCCGGCAAGTGCTCCTCCGGTAGCTGAAACCTCAGCGGCTGCGGCTGAACAGGCAACCATGCCGACTGACGATTTTGGCTCTCCTGGCGACGAATTTGAGATGTTGCTGAACGACATGGGGGCGCCCACTGAGAGTGCGCCTGTGGTTGAAGCCGGTGGCGATGAGCTGATTACTGAAGATGAATTCGAAGCCTTGCTCGATCAGTTGCATGGTGCTGGCAAAGCGCCTGTCGCAGTGGCTGAAAACAGTGCTCCGGCTGCTGCACCAACCCCAGAAGCAAACGCTGAACCGGCGCCAGCCACTGCTGCCACTAATGATTTAATCACTGATGATGAATTTGAGTCTTTGCTGGATGACCTGCAGGCTCAAGGCAAAGGAGCATTCTCTCCCGCTCCTCCAGAGCCAGTCGCTGCTCCTGTTGCCGCTCCCGTTAAACCAAAATTGCCGGAACATGCCGAGCTGGCACCGAAGAAAACCGAGCCGGCTAAACCTCCTGTATCCGGTGGACATGCTAAACCCGCGGCTGAGAGTAATGTACGGGTAGATACCCGGTTGCTCGATAAAATCATGAATATGGTGGGTGAACTGGTGTTAGTACGTAACCGGCTGGTAAGGCTGGGAGTACGGCATGAAGATGAAGCCATGGGTAAAGCCCTCGGTACGCTGGATATGGTGACAGCCGATCTGCAGATGTCGGTGATGAAAACCCGTATGCAGCCGGTGAAAAAAGTTTTTGGTCGCTTCCCGCGGTTGATCCGTGACTTGTCGCGTAACTTGAAAAAAGAAGTGCAACTTGAGTTGCGTGGCGAAGAGACTGACCTGGATAAAAATCTGGTTGAAGCACTGGCCGATCCGTTGATTCACCTAGTACGAAATTCGGTAGACCATGGTATTGAGTCACCGGAGGTTCGTGAATCACAAGGCAAGCCTCGTGAGGGACACGTGCTGCTGTCGGCCGAGCAGGAAGGGGATCATATCCTGCTGGTGATTCAGGATGATGGTGCCGGTATGGACCCGGAAAAACTCCGTAAACTGGCGATACAACGCGGCATGATGGATTCTGAAGCCGCCATGCGTCTGACGGATCAGGAGTGTTTTAACCTGATCTTTGCGGCTGGCTTCTCAACTAAACAGGAAATCTCTGACGTCTCGGGTCGTGGTGTCGGCATGGATGTGGTGAAAACTAAAATCACCCAGCTGAACGGCACGCTGAGTATTGATTCTGTGCTGGGACAAGGGACGCGCATCGCAATTCAGGTGCCGCTGACATTGGCCATCATGCCGACCTTGATGGTGATTCTTGAGCAGCAGGCGTTTGCCTTGCCGCTGGTTAATGTGAATGAGATCTTCAATCTGGATCTGACTAAAACCAACACGGTTGATGGTCAGCAGGTGATTATTGTTCGTGACCAGGCGTTGCCACTGTTCCATCTTAAACGTTGGCTGATCGATGGCCAGCAGTGTGCTGAAATTCCTCCGCAGGGACATGTGGTTATTGTCACTGTCGGTACTCAACGGGTTGGTTTTATTGTCGACCAACTGGTGGGTCAGGAAGAGGTGGTGATCAAGCCGCTGGGCAGTATTCTGCATGGTACTCCCGGCCTTTCCGGGGCAACCATCACGGGTGACGGGCGCATTGCATTGATTCTGGATATTCCGAATCTGCTTAAACGCTATGCCTCCTGAGGCTGATCACACGAGGCGGATATGCCGTTAAGGGTACTCATCGTTGATGACTCCGTTTTTTTTCGTAACCGTATTAGTGATCTGCTAGCGGGTGACAGTCGCCTGCTGGTTGTTGGTCGCGCTCAAGACGGCCGGGAAGCGGTTGATCTGGCCCGACAGCTTAATCCCGATGTAATCACCATGGATGTCGAGATGCCTGGCATGAATGGCATTGAAGCGGTCAGGCTGATTATGCGAGAGTCGCCGACCAATATCCTGATGTTATCCTCCCTAACCCAAGAAGGTGCTCAGGTCACGCTGCAGGCACTGGACGCGGGTGCCATCGATTTCCTGTCCAAGGATATGCGGGCCTGGATGGATCGTTCTGAGTCACTCAAACGCCAGCTATGCGACAAAATTGTTGAGATTGGTCAGCATAAACAGCGGCCGCGCAGCAGTATCTTTGGTCGTCAACCGGGCAGCACTGGTAAAACCATGGTGTTTCGCGGTGATGATGCACCTGTCTCGGAATCGAAAAAACCGCTGGCGCGGGGTGCGCCAGGCAGTCTGGTGGTGATTGGTGCCTCTACTGGTGGTCCGGTGGCCTTGCAGCAGGTGTTGATGTCTCTATCAGCCGATTTTCCCTATCCGATCTTATTGGTGCAGCATATGCCCAATACCTTCACACCGGTGTTTGCCAAGCGACTCAATCAGTTATGTCGCATCGAGGTGCGCGAAGCGGTAGATGGCGACCTGTTGAAGCCAGGGGTGGCATTGCTGGCACCGGGCGGAAAACAGATGATTATTGATCCACGCAGTCGAGACCGAGTGCATATTCTGCCAGGTGACGAACGGTTAAATTACAAGCCCAGCGTTGATGTGACCTATGGCTCTGCGGCACGTACCTTTGGTTCCAGGGTGTTGGCTATTATTATGACCGGTATGGGAGCCGATGGTTGTGAGGGTGCTCGTTTGTTGAAACAGGCGGGCGCACATATCTGGGCGCAAAATAAAGACAGTTGTACGATTTACGGGATGCCTCAAGCGGTGGTGAATGCGGGGCTGGCGGATAAGGTCCTGGATCTGGAAGAAGTCGGTCCATTATTAGCGCAGAGCAGGGTGTAAAATGGGTTTTTCAGCTATTTTTGGTGTGATTCTGGCGCTCTCCTCCGTTGGTGTTGCGCACTATCTGGATGGTGGTTATCTCAGAGAACTGGTCAATCTACCTGCAGCAACCATTGTGCTTGGCGGTACCTTGGCTGCGGCGTTCATTCAGTTCCGAAGCGCTGATGTGCGCCGGGCGGCGGTGTTGCTGCGTTGGGCATTCAGCCATGGTCGCCAGCCACACAAGGAAACGTTGGAGAGTATTTTGCGCTGGTGCGTGATTGCCCGGCGCAAAGGGTTGCTTGGCCTTGAAGCAGAAGCTGAAAAGCTGTCGGATGAGTTCATTAAAAGTGGTTTGCAGTTATTGGCGGACGGTAAAGGCCGTGACAACCTCCGTAGTACTCTGGAAGTTGATATGGTCATGCAGGAGCAGCGTGATCTGCAGGCTGCACGTGTGATTGAAAGTATGGGTGGTTATGCCCCGACCATGGGTATTATTGGTGCGGTACTGGGTTTGATTCATGTCATGGGCAACCTGTCTGACCCGGAAAGTCTTGGCCGGGGTATTGCTACTGCCTTTGTCGCAACCGTGTATGGTATTGGTCTGGCGAACCTGTTATTGCTGCCTATTGGTAATAAGATCAAAGACTTGGTGCAAGCACGTTACCGCCATCAGGAAATGGTACTGGAAGGCCTGATGCTGATTGCTGACGGACATGGACCTAAAGCGATTCAGCAGCGCTTGCAGGGGTACTTGGGAGGGTAACGCATGCCACGACGACATGCCCAACAAGATGTTGTACGTAATGATCGCTGGATCCTCTCCTACGCGGACTTTATTACCCTGCTGTTTGCGTTTTTTGTAGTGATGTATGCCATTTCATCCGTCAATGAAGATAAATACCGAAGTTTGTCGGAGGCGCTGACCGGTATTTTTATCGGCCTGGATGATTCCGGGGAGCGCCCCGATACTGGCGAAGGCCATAATTTACGTGGCTTAGGTCTGTTTATGGGCGGCACCACGGACAATGATGCGCCCCGTGTAACCCTGGCACCGCCGAATCAGACTGAAACTCTGACCATGGAAGCCCTGAAACAAGCACTCCAGGTGAACTTCTCTCAGCCGATTTCGGCCGGGACGATGACCGTGACCGGCGATGATTTGTGGATAGCTATTGAGTTACGCTCCAGTGAGTTGTTTGAGTCAGGTGGTGCTCTGCCTAATGAGCTTGCTGACCGGTTACTGGAACCTCTGGCACAGTTTCTCAATGGCAGTAACAACCCAGTACATGTTGAAGGTTTTACGGATAATCGGCCGTTGGCCAGTAATCAGTTCCCCTCTAATTGGGAATTGTCTGCTGCCCGTGCTGCGGCCGTAGTAAGGTTATTGGCGCAATTTGGGGTTGAGCCGGAGCGCCTGGCAGCCGTGGGTTATGGGGAATACCAGCCAGCCTATAGCAACCGTACTCCGCGAGGCCAGCAGTTAAACCGCCGCGTGGTGATTGTGATATCACGGGATGAGAAGGTTCGGCGAATGGTGACGGCTTTTGGTAGTCAGAATGTCAGCTCAGATGCTATCTCTACGTTATTTTCTGAATCTGAAGCCGCGTCAGAACCGGAAGTAGAGCAGGTTAATAAAGCTGATGGTGGCGTTCTATTCAGGCAGGCAGAGCCTGATTCAGCAGGAGATAGATAAGCAATGCGTGTTTGGGCAGTTGCCAATCAGAAAGGGGGGGTAGGTAAAACCACTACAGTGGTTAGCCTGGCTGGGTTACTGGCCGAGGTTGGCTACAAGGTTTTGCTGATTGATCTGGATCCGCATGGCTCCCTGACCAGTTATTTTGGATATGATCCTGATGAAGTAGAGCTTTCCGTATACGATCTGCTCAGTGGCGATGTGCCGGTAACGCCGGAAGGGATCAGCGGCCTGCTGTGCAAAACCAGCCATGACGGAATTCAAATGCTGCCATCATCGACTGCCCTGGCAACGCTGGAGCGTAAGGCGGTGACCAGTCAGGGTATGGGACTGATGATTTCCCGAGCCCTGAAACAGGTCAATGACCAATTTGATTATGTCTTAATTGATAGCCCACCGATTCTGGGTGTATTGATGGTGAATGCGCTGGCAGCTTGTCAGCATTTGCTGGTGCCGGTACAGACCGAATTCCTGGCTCTCAAAGGGCTTGAGCGCATGCTACGCACCATTCATATGATCAATCGTGCGCGCAAGAATAAATTGCAGTACACCATTATCCCTACCTTCTATGATCGCCGGACACAGGCTTCAGTCATGAGTCTGCGTGAGTTGCATAACCTGTATCCGCATGAGATTTCCAATACCGTTGTTCCGGTTGATACCAAGTTTCGTAACGCCAGTATCCGTGGAATTGTGCCGTCAGATCTGGATACCAGCAGCCGTGGAGTGAATGCCTATGCGCGTTTACTGCGCACTCTGTTGGAGCAGCAGAAACTGGAGGCGGTATGACAGAAGATATAAAACACAATGGCATGCAGCAGCTGGTGCAGGACTATCTGGAAACACTGCTGATCGATACTGCGCTGGAAGAGTCCGTACATGAGAGTGCAGCGCCAAAGACTGACACGACTGAAACCAAGCTTGAGAACGCTGATGAGGCTGCCGCAGCAGAGGTAATGGAGGAGATTACACCGACTACCGTTTCTGTCGAACCAGAACCAGAACCAGAACCAGAACCAGAACCAGAACCAGAACCAGAACCAGAACCAGAACCAGAACCAGAACCAGAGGTTGCGGCGGTAACGTCAGTGGTGCCACTGGGCGCACAAAAACTGGCAGATAATGGCATGATGCAATGCATGTTGGTCAAAATGCATGGCTTGAATCTGGCGATACCCAGTGATTTTGTGGAGGCAGTGCAGAATCTGGCTAACGTGACTTTGCAGCTGGATGCAGACCACGACTGGTGTCTGGGCACCTTTGGTGGTGACTCCCGGATTACCCTGCTGGTCGATACTGCTCTAAAGTTGATACCGGAGCGCTATGACCCTGCACTTGCACAATATAATGAACTCATTATCCTGCAAGGTAGACTATGGGCATTAGCCTGTGATGAACTGGTCAAGTCTGTGGCATTACCGGTTGAAAAAATTAACTGGTCCAGCACTGATACGGCACGCCCCTGGCTCTGGGGCACCTATATGGAAGAACGTTGCATTGTGTTGAATGTGCGCCAGTTACTATCACAGCTGAATGATGCCCTCTAACTCGACCAAAACAAAGAAGGCATAACAGGTGAGTTCTGATTGGTTAATACCGCTATTCAGCGCCAGTATCCTGGTCATTGGCTTGGTGTGCCTGGTGCTGTTTTTACGCCTTCGCAAATATGTCCAGCAGCAGAAGGCGTTGATTAACGTCCTGCGCAATGAGCTGCATGCTATGACCAATAGCTCTATTGGTATGGGGCGTCGTTTGCAAGATGTCGAGAAAAAGCTCAACGTCACCGCCAGCAAGCAGCAGGAACTGGAAAACCGCGATCCTGATGCTGTGGCCTATAATCAAGCAGCGCGCCTGATGCAGATGGGAGCCAATGTGGAGGATCTGGTACGGGATTGTGGCATTGGCCGACCTGAGGCGGAACTCATGGCGCTACTGCATCGTGAACTGCATGCCGATCGCGCCATCGGGCGTGATAGCTGATCAGGGCTTCTTCTCACCGCTCAGTTGATTGATATCGATCTGTTTCAGACTGTAGGCAAACGCAATGACTTCAGCGATCGCACGGTAAAGTGCCTCCGGGATTTCATCTCCCAGTTCAAGCCTGACCAGTACTTCAACCAGCTCCGGGCTTTCATGGATATGAATTTCGTTCTCTTCCGCCAGACGAATGATCTGGTCGGCAATCTCGCCCATGCCCTTGGCTAGCACTAATGGGGCACGGCCCTGCTCCCGGTCATATTTAAGGGCGACAGCTTTCTGAACTTGATCGGGTGGGTTATCTTGCTTCATGTGTGCAGGTCTATTAGCTCTTTATGGACAGGTGCATGTTGCTTCGGGGCCTGACCACGTTGTGACTGAATCTCGGTATCGCTAAAGCCGCACTGTTGCAGTCGCTCCGCAAAGTCATCGGCTTTTTGCTGCAGCAGCTGAGTTGTTTCCGGTTTTTCACACCAGAATAGCGCACTGATCTGATGTTGATCGGTTAGCCGGATTTCAGCATCCAGCGCACCCAACTGCTCAAGATCAAAATGCAGTCGTACCCGCCACTGACTAATCAACTCGCCTGCAGTGTTATGGCGCGCCTCGCGGCTGAGTCTAAGCTCGAGGTTTTCCCAGCGTTCCCCCTGTCTGACCGGCAGGTCCAGCTGCATCACGCGCTCAAAGCTGCCGTCTGGCATTTCGCGCCATTGTTGTAGTGAGTTCAGTTGTTGACTGGTTACCCGCGAATGTAAGCCTCGGACCAACTGCTCTAACCGTTCCTTCTGATCTGCGGGTAACTGCTCACTCAGGCGTGATAGCTGTTGTAACTGTTGTCGCATATCCATGGGGCTGGGCAGAATGCCTCTGCTTAAGCGCTGCTCTGCAGTCATTCCGCCTAGTTCAATATTCTGGCGAATCTGGCCTGCGGCTTCGGCGGTACCCGGTCGTATACCAAATAGTTGCAGCAGTGAACGCACCACACTGGTTATTTGCGCCGCTTGGGCGGTATCGGAGCGGTTGCTCAGTTGTGCCAGTTGGTTAAAGGCATCTGCGACGGGCATTTGGCTGGGGAGTACATCACGTAGTGCTTGTTTGACTGCAGTTCGGTCCAGCGCAGATGTGGGCTGTTCTGTGCTCGGCTTGAAACTGCTCGCTTGCACCGTTTCCTGGGTCCGGGTGAGCTGCAGTTCGCTGCCTTGTGGTAAGGCTTGATTGGCGATGACCTGAATCTGGCGGCCATTCGGTAACAGCATAGTCACAACATATTCACGCGGCGCCGGATTGTTATTCGGGCTGGTAGCAGAGTTTGTGGCGGGGTTACTGGCAGGCGGTGGTGGCGTTTCTCTATTCGGTACGGTCGCGGTTCCTCTGACTGGCTGCTGTGGCACGGTTTCGCGGGTTGTTACGGCCGATGTTGGGCGGGTTGCTGCTGCGGCCGGATTGGTGGTGATAGCGGTGGCGTTTTGTATGGTGTTGCGGTTGGTCGTTGCCGCAGGCACCTGCGGTGACACAGGTGCGCTGTTTACATTGGTGTTGGCCTGGGGCTGGGCTGGAGCTGTGTTACCTGGGGCAGGCCCGCTGGCTGGATTGCTACTGCCAGTTTGCGCTGGCGTTGTGGCGGGTCGGTTGGTTGGTGCAGCAGATTGTCCGCTGTTTTGTGTCGGTGCGGAGGGTGCGGCTTGTTGTGTTGTTGCAGGGTTGCGGTCAGTAATAGCCGCAGGGTTAGCCGCTGCGGCGGCGCTGGTTTGCGTAGCCAGACCCGGGGATGCTGCTGTTGCGGTAATGAGCGGCCGGCTGCTGATGACGGTGGCCTGTATGGGCGTTTGTTCAGGCAGAATACTGATGGCCTGACCCGGCGCGGGTCTCAGTTGGGGTTGTTGGTTATTGGCAGTCGGTTGCGGTGTGGGCACCTGCTGTTGGTTGGTGTTCGGTAGCGGTGCTTCAGCGCGGGCTGCCATCGCTGCGTTACCGGTATTACCCGGTGCCTGGCCCGTGGTGGGCAGTTGTATCTGGATCTGCCCGTTTTCGCCGCGGCTGACATTGATTTTTTGCCCGACCTGCAAGGCCTGAAAAACACCCATCTGAATCAGACGGTTATTGATTTCCAGTTTTAGTCGGAAAATTTCAGGCTGGACCTGATCCCGACTGACTGCGATAACGGTTGCACTGACATTCTGGCCCACCGGCAGGGCACGGTTAAGCGCCACCGTATTACTGGTGCTGGTGCTATTGTCGTTGGCCGGCAGTGGAATGCCGGTGATCTGTGCTAACACGCTTGTGCTCCTGCAGAACTCAGGTAAGGTTTGCTATCTGCATATTGATAGGCATCAATGCCAGCTGGTTGATTCCTGCTGTCTGTAGTTCAGGGGCATGACGGAATCATATATAATGCCTCGTTTACAAAATCGGCTGGTACTGGGAAAAGTATAGTGGCATAACCGCTGCGACAAGCCGAATCAGGATGATAGGCAAGTATCGTTGCTGCTGTGAACCGAATTGGGAGTCCGCTTGAGCAAAGCGCTATTACAGGCCAACGCGCTGTTCTGTGAACGGGATGAGCGTGTGCTGTTTGAAAACCTTAAATTTGAACTGCATCGTGGTGATGTGTTGCAGATTGAGGGGCAAAATGGCAGCGGTAAAACCACCTTGTTACGCATTCTTAGCGGGCTGTCCAGTCACTATGAGGGCGAACTCTACTGGTGCGGTGAGCCACTGGCTGATGTGCGGGAGTCATTTCAGGCGCAAATGCTGTATTTTGGCCACCATCCCGGTGTCAAGGCGATGCTGACGCCGGAGGAGAATTTGCGTTGGTATACTGCTGTGCACCCGGCGCTCGATGCGACATCTATCAGCAGTGCGCTGGACAAGGTCGGTTTGCGTGGTTTTGAAGATGTGCCTTGTCATAGCCTTTCAGCCGGTCAAAATCGGCGCGTCAGCCTGGCCCGGCTGTATCTAAGTCAGGCACCGCTGTGGATTCTGGATGAGCCGTTTACCGCCATTGATAAACGTGGTGTTGCCGAGAAAGAAGCTCTGATCCGGCAGCATGCCGAGCAGGGCGGCGCGGTGATCCTGACAACCCACCATGAACTGGCGGACTATGACGGTCTGCGTCGTATCAATCTGGATCAGCTGGCGGGAACTAATTCATGAGTCAGCAGACAAATCAGCAGCTTGAAATTAGTGAGCCTTCGGTGATGGCCGGTTTTGTCGCGGTGCTGAAGCGAGATTTGATGCTGGCATATCGACGTAAAAGTGATCTGCTGAATCCGTTGATCTTTTTTCTGATGGTGGCAACGCTGTTTCCACTGGGCGTTAGCCCGGAGCCGGCGTTCCTGGCCGAAGTGGCACCGGGTGTGGTCTGGGTGGCTGCTCTGCTGGCTACTTTACTGTCGATGGATGGTTTGTTTCGCTCCGATTATGAAGATGGCACTCTGGAGCAGATGCTGCTTTGCCCTCAGCCGCTGTTTCTGACGGTGATGGCAAAAGTGCTGGCACACTGGATGATGACCGGGCTGCCATTAACACTGATGGCACCTTTGCTGGGTGTGATGCTGTTTCTGCCCGGAGAGGGGATGACTGGCCTGATGCTGAGTCTGTTGCTCGGCACACCGACATTGAGTCTGGTGGGTGCTATTGGTGCTGCATTAACAGTGGGTTTGCGCAAAGGCGGGGTACTAATCTCCTTGCTGGTGTTGCCGCTGTACATCCCGGTGTTGATTTTTGGCACCGGCGCGGTGCAGGCGGCGGTTACCGGCCTGCCGCTGGTTGGGTTCCTGGCGTTGTTGGGTGCCATGCTGGTGTTGGGTATAGTGCTGGCACCTTTTGCTATCAGTGCAGCACTGCGCATCTCTGTAAGCGGATGAGAATGAATAATGAGTGAAAACAAAAAATGGTTGCCACGCTGGTTCTTTCAGCTAGCCTCGCCACGCTGGTGTTACGACATTACCGGTAAACTGCTACCGGGTTTTGTTATCGTCATGCTGTTGCTGTTGGTGACCGGGCTGGTCTGGGCTTTGTTGTTTGCCCCAGCGGATTATCAGCAGGGTAATAGCTTTCGTATCATCTACATTCATGTGCCCTCAGCGATTTTGGCGCAATCCTGTTACATGATGATGGCAGTCGCGGGCGCTATCGGCCTGATCTGGAAAATGAAAGTGGCAGATATGGTGGCGAAAAGCTGTGCGCCCATTGGCGCCTCTATCGCGATTCTGGCACTGGCGACTGGCGCGATCTGGGGTAAACCCACCTGGGGTTCCTGGTGGGTATGGGATGCGCGATTGACCTCAATGCTGATACTGCTGTTTTTATATCTGGGTGTGATAGCGCTGCATTCGGCGATTGAGAATGAAACCACGGCCGCTCAGTCCGCCGCAGTGCTGTCATTGGTTGGGTTGGTGAATATTCCGATCATTAAGTACTCAGTAGAGTGGTGGAATACGCTACATCAGCCAGCAACCTTCACGTTGACTGAAAAACCGGCCATGCCTGCAGAAATGTGGGTGCCGTTGCTGGTAATGGTGATTGGGTTTTATTGTTTTTTTGCCGTGTCACTGATGCTGCGGCTACGCAATGAAATACTCCGGCGTGAACGTCGTGCCGGATGGGTGCGTGAATTGATCGAGAAACAGCGAGGCTGATGTGAGTTTTTCAAGTCTGTCAGAATTTTTTGCCATGGGTGGTCACGGTCTTTATGTCTGGCTGAGTTATGCCATTGCCCTGGTGGTCCTGATTTTAAATGTTATTAACCCGGTGATGCAGAAGAAAAAAGTTCTAGCTGATCTGTCTCGCCGCCTGCGCAGGGAGAAAACTACCTGATGAACCCGAAACGCAAACGCCGCCTGCTTATTGTTCTGTTTCTGGTGTTTGGTGTCTGTGTCGCCGTGGGCCTCACACTCTATGCCCTGAGTCAGAACATTAACCTGTTCTATTCTCCCAGCCAGATTGCGAAGGGCGAGGCACCAATTGCGACCCGTATCCGCGCCGGTGGCATGGTGGTTGATGGTAGCGTAAAACGTGATCCGCAAAGTCTGGATGTCACCTTCGCAATTACCGACTACGAGCACAGCACCACGGTGAAATTCAGTGGCATCCTGCCTGACCTGTTCCGCGAGGGGCAGGGTATTGTGGCGCAGGGTGAACTGGACGAAAACCAGGTTTTGCAGGCCAGTGAAGTACTGGCAAAACATGATGAAAACTATATGCCACCAGAAGTGGCAGAGGCGCTAAAGGCCACTGGCAATATGCCAAAACCTGAGGCTGAGGTGTTTAATAAATGATCCCTGAACTAGGGCAATATGCCCTGATCCTTGCCCTCTGCTTTGCGTTGTTGCTTTCAACAGTGCCGATGACAGGTGCGTTTACCGGTAACCGGTTATGGATGAGCTATGCCAGGCCGCTTGCGGTTGGTATGTTTGTCTTTCTGCTAATCAGCATGATCTGTCTGGGGTATGCGTTTGTCACCGACGATTTTTCGGTGGTTTATGTTGCCAGTAACTCCAATACCAAGTTACCAATCTACTACAAGGTAAGTGCGATCTGGGGTGGTCATGAAGGGTCACTGCTGCTGTGGGTGATGATTCTGGGTGCCTGGACAGTGGCGGTGGCGCTGAAGAGCGATAACCTACCGCAGGATATTGTTGCCCGGGTATTGTCGGTCATGGGCATTATCAGCGTAGGCTTTATTTTGTTTACCCTGCTTACCTCCAGTCCGTTTGATCGGCATCTGCCAAGCTTCCCCGATGAAGGCGGTGACTTGAACCCGTTGTTGCAGGATTTTGGTCTGATTATTCATCCACCTATGCTGTATATGGGCTATGTAGGTTTCTCAGTGGCGTTTGCGTTTGCTATTGCTGCCTTGCTGAGTGGCCGTCTGGATGCTGCCTGGGCACGCTGGTCACGCCCCTGGACCAATGTGGCCTGGGCTTTCCTGACGCTGGGTATTGCGCTGGGAAGCTGGTGGGCCTATTACGAGCTTGGCTGGGGTGGCTGGTGGTTCTGGGATCCGGTTGAAAACGCCTCATTTATGCCTTGGCTGGTGGGTACCGCGTTGGTACATAGTCTGGCAGTGACGGAGAAGCGCGGTGTATTCAAAAGCTGGACCGTATTACTGGCAATCTTTGCTTTCTCGTTAAGCCTGCTGGGGACTTTCCTGGTGCGTTCCGGTGTGCTGACTTCAGTACATGCGTTTGCTACTGATCCCGAGCGTGGCTTCTTTATTCTGGCGTTGCTGGCAATCAGTATTGGTGGTTCGCTGTTGCTCTATGCCATCAAAGCTGCCCATGTTAAGAGCGAGTCCAGTTTCCAGTTGTTATCCCGTGAAACCTTCCTGTTAGGCAACAATATCCTGCTGGTTGTGGTTGCGCTGATGGTGTTGCTGGGCACATTGTATCCGCTACTGATTGACGCTCTTGGAATGGGCAAAATTTCGGTGGGACCACCGTACTTCAATGCCTTGTTTATACCGTTGATGTCAGTGATGGTGGTGTTGATGGGGTTTGGTCTGATTTCCCGCTGGCGTCATACCCGGGGCAAGGTATTGAAACCTTTATGGTTGCCTGCGGTATTAAGTATTCTGCTGGCGGTGGCCTTCCCCTATCTATACGGCGGCAGCCTTGAGCCTGCGGTTGTGCTGGGTATGTTGCTGGTGTTCTGGATTGTATTCAGCTGTCTGCGCGACATGATCAACAAGGTCGCCAACCGGCGCTCGCTGTGGCAGGGGCTGAAGTCCTTGTCGCGCAGCTATTACGCCATGCAGTTAGCGCATATTGGTGTAGCCGTAGCGATTGTCGGTATGACGCTGGTGTCGGTTTACAACGAGGAACGTGATCTGCGTATGGCCCCGGGCGACCGGCTGGAATTTAAGCAGTATCAGTTTATTTTTGACGGTGCACGCCATAAAGAGGGACCCAATTACGTTTCTGATCAGGGCGTGATCCGGGTGCTGAAAAACGGTCAGGCATACGGTGCCCTGTACCCGGAGAAGCGGCTGTATACTGCACGCGGTAATGTGATGACTGAAGCGGCAATTGATCCGGGTTTGTTCCGTGACCTGTACGTCGCTATGGGTGAGTCCCTGGGTGATGGTGCCTGGGCAGTGCGGGTGCAACACAAGCCCTTCGTGCGCTGGTTATGGCTCGGGGCTTTGTTGATGACGGCAGGCGGGTTACTGGCCGCCTCCGATCCACGCTATCGCAAGCAGGCGGCTCGCCGCGTGCCTGCAGCCTGAAGTCGGATTTATAGGAAGGTATATGCGTCGTTTTATTCTGTTTATTCCTCTGTTGATATTTTTTGTCATGGGGATTTTTCTCTGGCGGGGCCTGCAGCTTGACCCATCTAAGCTGCCATCGGCTTTGTTGGATAAACCGGTACCTGCGTTCAGTTTGCCGACATTACAGCAGCCAGAGCGCGTGCTCACCGAGCTAGATCTGCAGGGCCAACCAGCGTTGCTTAATGTCTGGGCGACTTGGTGCCCGGCCTGCAAACAGGAACACCCGCAGCTTAACCGGATCAAAGATGAGGGCTATCGCATCATAGGGCTGAACTACAAGGATGAGCGTGTTAAGGCGCTGGCCTGGCTTGAGCGTTACCTGAACCCCTATGCCGAAGTGATTTTTGATGAGCAGGGCAGTTTGGGGCTGGATCTTGGCGTGTATGGCGCGCCTGAAACCTATCTGATCGATGCCAGTGGCACCATACGTTACAAACATGTAGGGGTGGTCGATACGCGAGTCTGGCAACAGCTGAAAGCTATGTTGGATCAATTGGCGAGCGGAGAAAAGGTGACGCAACCATGAGTAAAGTTTGGTTACTGATACTGGCTCTGCCGCTGCTGGCGCACGCTGCGATTGATACCTATGAATTTAAGGACCAGGCTGATCGGGAGCGATTTAATACGCTTGTGTATGAGCTGCGTTGCCCTAAGTGTCAGAACCAGAACCTGGCAGATTCTAACTCGCCAATCGCTGCGGATCTGCGCCGGGAAATTCACCGAATGCTGGAAGAGGGTAACAATGATGCGGAAATTATCGACTTCATGGTTGCCCGTTACGGGGATTTTGTACTTTATCGTCCGCCGATAAATCATGTCACCTATGTGCTGTGGTACGGTCCGTTTGGTCTGTTGTTACTGGGGGTGATTGTCATATTGTTGTTGCCAAAACTGCAGCGTAAACGATCCGCAGACCAGTCTGAAACCAGTCTTACCTCAGATGAGTCAGATCGACTCAATCAGCTTCTTGAGCAGGAAAAAGATCAATGACGCAGTTATGGTTTGCAATGGCGGTACTCACTGTGATCGCTATGGGATTTGTGTTTTTCCCGGCCTGGCGTGGCAGTCGGGTGAAAGAAACCGCTGAAGATCGTCGTCACCAGAACGTGGATATTTTTCGTGAACGGTTAAGTGAGCTGGAGCAGGAACGCGATAATGGCAACCTGGATAATGATGACTTCGACAGCCTGAAAACCGAGCTGGAACGTAATCTGCTGATTGATGCGGATGAACCCGAACAGGCTCAGGAAGCAGTCAAGCTAACCGGTGCTACCCGGGTAACCATTATGTTATTGGCGCTATTGATCCCGGCGATCAGTATTGGCCTGTATGCAGACCTGGGCCGTTCAGGTGACCTGGAACAGGCGTTGAACGACCCATTTGACGGGCGTCAGCCCACCATGGAGCAGGCGGTTGCTGAACTGGAACGGCAGTTGGATCGTAATCCGGATAATGCAGAAGGCTGGTTTTTGTTGGCAACCAGCTATCTGAATATGGAACGCTATACTGATGCGGTGACTGCACTGGAAAAAGTGCTGAAAATCTTGCCGCAGGATGCCCCGCAATATGCTGGTGTGATGGGCCAATATGCGCAGGCTCTGTATTTCGCTAATGGTGGCCAGATGGATGACACTGTTATGCAACAGGTCGAAAAGACTCTGGCGCGTGAGCCATATGAAATTACCGCGTTGGGCTTGCTGGGTATCAGCGCATTTGAACAACAAGAATATGAAACGGCGATCACTCATTGGCGTAAGGCTCTGACCAATGCTGATGGCGCTTCGCAACAGTCCTTGCTGTCAGGTATTCGCAGTGCACGTGACCGGCTGGTGGAGTTGGGTAAACCAGTGCCTGATCTGCCGGAGCTGGTCGATGCGGCGATCCCGGTGTCGGTGTCCATTGCCGATGCACTCAAAGCGTCAGTGACGCCTGATCAGACCGTGTTTGTTTTTGCCCGTCCAGTGGGCGGCCGTATGCCACTTGCGGCCGTCAAGCTGACTGTCGCGGATTTGCCGGTGTCTCTGGTGCTAGATGACTCACTGGCGATGAATCCTCAGATGACGCTATCTTCCGTGACTGAGGTGGAAGTGTCAGCACGGATCTCTGTCGCAGGCCAGCCTCAGGCTCAGCCTGGCGATATGTTTGGTGTCATTGCGCCGGTGACAGTGCAGGGGCAGGCAGAACCGCTGCAATTGGTGATTGATCAGGTTGTGGAGTAAAGCTGCATCGTTTTATAGTTAAGCAACGGTTTTAAGCACAGGACAGTGCTTCAACGGTGGTCATGGCGTTTTTGCTGTTCTTGCTAAGCACTCTATTGCAGGTTGTGTATGGATATCGGTTTGCGTGATTGGTTGATTATTGGTGGAGTCATTCTGATTTTGCTGATCATCTTTGATGGCTGGCGTCGGATGAAAGGGCGTGGTGGCGATCTGAAGATGCAGATCGACAAGCGGTTTTCTGATCTGCCGGAAGTACAGGACGACGGTTATAATCCAGAACTGCCTGGTGGCGGTGCCAGAGTTATTGGCCCTGAAGGTCGCGATGTCATGGTGGCAGAGCGTTCGATCGACCCCGCTCGTAATACATCTGCGCCGCATGAGCGGGTCGAACCACATTTTGATGAGCACTCGTTTGATACGCCGCCAGCCAGCGCTGCTCAGTCTGATCAAGAGTGGCATGATCCGGAGATATTGGGGCCTGCCCGAGTGGTCACGGGTTCTACTGATCAGCCACAGGATGCCCATCAAGCCTCTTCTTGTAGCCAAGACCCTAACGAATCTAAGCATTATCTTTCTGCAACAGCTGAGCCTGTAGATGCTTTTAACGGGTCAGACGGTTTGCCAGAAGAGGATGGCGTGTTAAGTACTGCCCGTGTGGTGAAGTCGGAGCTCATTGAAGATCAGCAGACGACAGCTGAGTTTGATGAATGGACGCCAGAATCTGATCCTTTGTTGGATGGCTTTGACGAAGCCGCTGCATTGGAAAAAGCTGCAGAGCCAGAGCCAGAGCCAGAGCCAGAGCCAGAGCCAGAGCCAGAGCCAGAGCCAGAGCCAGAGCCAGAGCCAGAGCCAGAGCCAGAGCCAGAGCCAGAGCCAGAGCCAGAGCCAGAGCCAGAGCCAGAGCCAGAG
>NZ_JBLYIF020000006.1:178854-253281 GCF_048548695.2 Pontibacter sp. JAM-7 | reverse complement strand
CCGATGCCCACCAGCTCGATGCTGCCGTCCGGATTTACCTCCGCAACCAGACACACCACCTTGGAGGTGCCGATATCTAGAGCAACAATCATGTTCGAATGCGTGGACATAGTTTTTCGCCGAAATGTTAAAACTTCACTTCATTTTACCCAAAGGTAACCAGAAACCAAGGGGCGAGTTATGAATAATTCTGCACAAAACCCGCGCAAAACTGGTTTTAAAACACTAAAAAACTTCTGTATTGTTTTCTGTCGGCAACTTCACCCCTCTCTTTAATATTTTTCTTCATAATTTCAACAAGATAGAGGGCTACAAAAAATAACTTTTTGGTGCATATCCATTATAAACAAACAGTTAAAACTTGTTTACTTTGTAAATATAAAATCAATATTTAATTTTGATAAATTGCCAAAATTCAATATTTAATATTGAAATATCTCAAATCAATCAATATTTAATATTGAATAAATATTTAAAATCAATTCCCTATCTTGAAAGAATAAAGATGAAAAAACGTACAGTTTTTCACCAATTTCCGGTAAATAATTCCGCTTTATATAAATAAAAACAGCCGAAAAGGGTATGACAACCGACTGCTGCCAGCAAAAACACCCTAAATACAGGCAAATAACTATAGAGAAGGACTGAAGACAGCACGGTGTGAATGTCAATGCGCCGGGGAAACCGAAACCAGCAGAGCAAAAGCAGCGATTACCCAAGAAGCGGAAAACCACAACCAGATAGACAGTACTTAACCTGGCAGGTCGTCCGCGCCATAGCTGTGCATACCGTTCACGAGCGCCGCAACCCTGTTTCAAGCAGTAGTATTGGTTAATGCCCCATCTGGACAAGCCATGCTGGCACTTCAATACCAGAAGGAATCTGGGCTGGATTAATCCTCGCTATCGGTATCCATAGCGATATCCACCAATCCGGGAGATAGTTTCTTTTTACCGTCAGCACCCAGCTTACGCAGCATGTGTACCTGACTAATCAGGTTACCGCGCCCACTATGCAGCCGCTTATGAGCATCATCATAGGCTTTCTGGCTGCGGTTCAGGTGTTTGCCGATATCTTCTACGGCTTCAACAAAGCCGACAAACTTATCATGCAACTCGCCGCCGCGACGAGCAATCTCACGAGCATTCTGATTCTGATATTCATAACGCCAGATATTGTGAATAGTACGCAGCGTCACCATTAGGGTGGCCGGGCTTACCAGCATAATATTGCGGTCAAATGCCTCTCTGAACAGGCTAGCTTCACGCTCCAGCGCCAGCAAAAACGCCCCCTCTACCGGCACAAACATCAGCACGAAATCCAGCGTGCGTATCTCTTCAAGCGACTGGTAGGCTTTTTCACTCAGCCCTTTGATATGGCCACGCAACGACTGAATGTGCTCACGCAATAGCCGTTCACGCTGAGCCTCATCCGTGCTGGAACAATATTGTTCGTAGGCTTTGAGGGACACTTTTGCATCGATGATGACATCCTTGTTTTCCGGCAAGCGCACAATGGCATCAGGCTGGTAACGTCGGCTATCTTCAGTCACCGACACCTGAAGCTCAAATTCATGCCCTTTGCGTAAGCCGGACTCTTCCAGGGCACGCTCAAGCACCACCTCACCCCAGTTACCCTGGGTTTTACTCTCGCCTTTAAGCGCATTGGTCAGGTTAATAGCATCCTGACTCATCTGCTGATTCAACTGTTTCAGGTTGCCAATCTGCTCATACAGGGCACGGCGGTCCTTGGCTTCCTTGTCGTAGACATCTTCTACCCGGCGCTTAAAGTCGCCCAGCTGCTCTCGCAATGGATTCAGCAGCTGCCCCATATTTTCTTTATTACTCTCGGTGAAGCGCTGGGACTTCTCCTCGAAAATGCGATTCGCCAGATTTTGGAACTCTTGCTTAAGTTGCTCTCGCGCTTGTTCCAGCGTTTTCAGTTTATCGCCATACGCGACTCGCTCAGATTCAAGCCGGGTTTCCAGCTCAGTAAAGAGTTCGTTGCGTTTGGCCAAATCACCCCGGGTGACAGATAACTGCTGCTCCAACGTTTGCAGGCGCTGCTCGGTTTTAACCAGCTGGCCTTCTCGCTCCTGCTGCCGTGCTTCCAGATCAGCATAGGCGGTATGCCGTTCTGCTAACTGGCCCTGCAGCTGCTCATGACGTTGCTGTAGCTGCTGCTGTTCCTGCTCCAGTAATTCGAGCTGATTTACCCGCTCCTGTAGCCGGGTAATTTGCAATTCGGACTGATGCAATTGTGCCTGATCCTGCTGCAACTGATCCTGGCGCGCCTGGGCCAGATTCAGCTGCCACTGCTTGCGCCAGAGCACCATCGTTACCCAGGCAGCCAGTGCACACAGTATCAGTCCAGCCAAAAAGGACAGCAGATCAAGCGACATAGGGATCACCAGAAGTAATATAGAACAGGCATGGCCGCTATCACCAGCGGTCCCATCAGTAACAGGGTTTTCAGGTCACCCAGTAACTTTTGCAGAATAACGACATGCACCACTGGAAAAGTAATGAACATACAGATCAGAGGAATCCACCAATCCAGATGCAAAAAACCAAAAGCCATTGCAAATAACAGGGTAATCGCAGAAATATTACCTGCCATAATGACGGCCACCATGCCATTACGGCTTGCCGCAAAAGCTGGCTTGCTTTCCTCCGGCAGTTTATTGATCGCTCCGGCACTCAAGGCAGCGGACATGGTAACTAAACCGGTTGCCAGAAAAATAATCAGCGGATCCACTTCACTTCTCCACACAATATAGTTTGCCGCATTGTATGTCAGGGAAACCTCTGACCCAACTACTGAGGCACATTCTTCTGCAATCATGACAAGCCAATGCCACCTGAGCCACCAATTTACCCCTATCTGCGTCTGCCGTTTATGTTGCTTATTGGTATAATGCCCAGCCCCGGCACTGCCCCGCCGAAGATTGCACTAAATAGAGAGATTGTTGTGGAATTCCTGGTCAATGAAGCAGTTGAAGATTATGCCTTTCTCAGCACCACTCCTGAACCGGAGTTGCTGCAGGAACTGATTGACGAAACCAACAAGAATATGGGCTGGCCGCAAAAGCTGTCCGGACGTTTGGTGGGTCGCACCCTGAAATTTCTGGCGCAACTGCATCAGCCAAAAACGGTACTGGAAATTGGCATGTTCACCGGTTATTCGGCACTGTCTATCGCTGAAGGCATGCCCGCTGATGGCCGCATCATCTGCTGTGAAACCAATCCCAGAGCGATTGATTTCGCGAAAACGTTTTTTGCACGCAGCCCGTACGGAAACAAAATTGAAGTCTTCTTCGGTCGAGCACTGGACACGCTGCAAACGCTCGACTTGGAACTGGACTTTACCTTTATCGACGCCGATAAACGTAACTACCTACAGTATTACGAGCAAGTACTGGAAAAAACCCGGCCCGGTGGCCTGATTGTGCTGGATAACATGCTCTGGTCAGGCAAGGTGCTGCAGCCCGAATCAGATATAGACGATGTACTGGTGGAATTGAATCACCGCATTGCCACTGATACCCGAGTGGAAAATATTTTCCTGACAGTGCGGGACGGTATTAACGTGGTGCGAAAACTGCCATGAGCGTTTATCTGATTCGCAATTATCGTTCAGCACAACCAGTCTATTCCATACTGACCGCTGCTGAGGCTAAAACCGAACGTGATGCCAATGCGCTGGTGATACCCTCGGCTCACACTCTGCTATTAACCTATGTCGATTGTGACGACGGCAGCGGCCTGTATCACACACTACGTCAGATACGTAATCAGATGCTGTCTGACCTGGACCAAGTTCATTCTGCCGCTGAAGTCTATGGCCTGATCTATTGGCTGCTGAGAGAGATGGGCATTGATCATCGCGGTGAAAGCCTTGAAGATACCGTGGAACGTCTTGCCGATCTGGAGATAGAAAAGTCAGGACCAAACGGCCAGGACCTGCTGCACTGCCTGCAGGCCGCCGTTGAACGGATTGACGAACTGACGCTAGAAGACTAAATCACTCTGGCCCATAACAGGAGGAGAAGTTGCGCACCCGTCGACTCATCAGCCTGTCCCTGTTACTGCTCATTCTGGCGATTACACCGGTCACCTATGTTATATCCCCTTATATTGGCCGCTACCTGCTGGAAAGCTGGTTAACCGAGCAGGGTTTTACTCAACTGAATTTTGAGCTCACTCACCCCGGCTGGGGCATATTTGAGACAGACGGCGTACAGTTAAGCTACCAGACAAAGACTTACCAGGTGCACTTGAGCACTGGCAAAATCAGTCTCAGCTTTGACCCCTATACCCTGTTAACCCATCAGCGACTGACGACTGCCACCATAGAACAGGCTGATATTTATATTGTTCCGCAACACACCACGACAAACTCAGTCCCGCTGCAACTTGCTCAAGTGAGTCGCTGGCTACCAGCTCTGTGGTTACCAGACCTGCCTACCGACCAGGTCAATATCGATAAGCTGACCATTAGCGTACAGGCGACTGAAGACAAACAGTGGCACAGCCAGCACCAGCTGGCTATCACTGCACAACAGATAAACATCGACAGTGAGTTCTCCCTGACTGACCAGATGACGCTCACCAGTCATGCTGAACTCAGCGCAGATAACCAGCTCAACTGGCAGCTAAGTCGGGGCTCTCAACCCTGGCTGCAACTGCAAGCCAGACTACAAACACCAACAACCCTGCACACCGCACTTAACATGAATATCGCCGGGTTGTCAGAGGGACTGGCAGCGACCTTTCCTGAATTCGCGCTGCCAACCGGTTTTAGCGGTCAATTAGACACCACGGGCACAATCGACCTGCCACAGCAGCTGGCCTTTCCTGCTGACACCTTGAACACGATCACAAGCAGGCAAAACATTGCGCTAACGCTGGCCAGGCAAAGCCCCAACGGCAACATACGCAGCCACTTGGCAGGCACGCTGATGTTAGATAAAGGTCTGGCACGCCTCAATATCGAACCGAACGCCAGCCTGACATTGGCCAACTGGTCAGTGCCTCAATTAACCAAACCGATGCCTAAGCTGGCCGTCACCACTGCGGCACCGCTCAGCTTGCAGACGACACTGTCAGATAACCCTACCCTGGCGCAGCTTAGTATCAGCCCAACACAACTTGGTTTATCTGCAACACGGCTGTCGCTGCCACAAGGAACGCTAGAGAGCGGCCCGACCTTAATAACTCTGAGCCAGATAGATCTTGCCAATAGACGCGTGCGTGGCCAGATTGAATCCACGCAACTGACATACCACCAACCCAATAAAACCTGGCCCACGCTGACCATAAACAGTGATTTCAGTTACCGCGATAAAGCGTTACAGCAGGCGTTTAACATCCGGGCTCAGCAGCCACGCCTGAAGATCAGCGGCAGCGCCCGTACTCTGCTGTCGAAAACCCCGAGCACCCAGCTGAAATGGCAGATGACCCCGGTTCAACTAAACTCGCTGACCCGCGAGCTGAATACGGCCATGCCCTGGCTAACACTCCCCCAAGAACTGTCATTACAACAAGGCGAGCTACATCACAAAGGCAGTGCCAGCATTGACAATGCTCAGCTGTCAGCTCAGCTGCACAACCGCATCACCGATGGCCAGCTACACTGGCAACAAACCGAATTCCATGGTGTCGACTGGTCTTCCAGCACTAGGATACAGGCCGGAGGCCGCTGGCATGATACAGGCAAGGTTAAGCTGCGGCAGGTTAAAAAAGGAGTCACCGTTGAAGATGTAGAGCTGAGTTATACATACACCGGAACGGTTAACCAAGGCTTGTTCAAGTTACACACAGCTAAAGCCCGCTTTCTGGAGGGCATGCTGGCGCTGGACCCGTTACAGACCAACCTGACAAATCCAGCCTTTACCAGCCAGTTACACCTTAAAGGAATTAGCCTGCAGCAATTATTGCAGCTGGAACAGCAGCCTGGATTGTCGGGCGAGGGAAAAATCAGCGGCTCAGTGCCGCTAAACTTTGCTGAGGGCGCATTAAGCATCGCCAATGGCCGGCTTGCCAGTGAAGCACCCGGTGGCACCATAAGGTTTCAGCCCACTGACAACGTGCTGACCTATGCTGCAGCAAACAAGGGTTTACGCATGGCGCTGGAACTGCTGCAGAACTTTCACTATCAGCAGCTGTCGGTAGATCTAAGCTATGCACCCGATGGCAAAGCGCTGCTGAAAACACGGTTACAGGGCTTCAATCCGGAGTGGTCCAATGGCCAACCGATTGACTTCAACATCAATATCGAGGAAAACATCCTCCAGTTAATTCGAGCATTACAGTTGGCCGAGGAGTTATCCGACCGTATTGAGCAACGTTACAGCAAGTAGGAATCACCGCATGAAACGCACAACATGCCTTACGCTGATGATATCAAGCATCTTGCTGATAGGCGCCAGCGGGTGCGCACCACGGGTTGAAGTGGCCGTACCTAACGAACCGATTACGATCAACCTGAATGTCAAAATCGAGCATGAGATTCTGGTTAAGGTCGACCGTGAAATCGATACTCTGCTCGATACCAACAGTGAACTATTCTAAGGAGTCTGTGTATGAAACCTGTTATTAAACACTGGCTCAGCGCCGCCCTGCTTGCTCTTACCTGTATCAGCCTGCCCGCCTGGGCGATAAGTTTGGATGACGCGAAATCTTCCGGCTTGGTGGGTGAGCAAAGCAACGGATATTTGGGCGCAGTAACATCCGGCTCCAGCGCCGTTCAAAACCTGATCAATGAGATCAACAAGAAACGCAAGGCCGCCTATATCAATGGGGCCAACAGTGCCGGCGTTGAACTCCAGGTGTTCGAAGTACGCATGGGGCAGCGTTTACAGCAAAGAACCCCGGCGGGACAATATATTCAACAGCCAGATGGACGCTGGCTGAAAAAGTAAATCAATTTTTCAAGGACTGACCATGCCAAGCACCGGATCGCCTGCTTACCGCCCCCTTAACATTCTGGGATTCATCTGCAGTGGTGTAGGCTTGGTGTATGCAGTGAGCATATTGGAGCCCTTACTGGGCAACAGTAATTGTTTGTTTTGTTCTTTGATTCGCGCCCTGCTACTCAGTCTCAGTCTGATCTATCTGCTGGCACTTATTCATAACCCCGCCTCTGCAGGTCAACGCAGTTACGCTCTGCTGGGTTTGCTACTCATCGCAACCGGGCTATTTACCCTGGGTTACCAGGGCTGGTCACAAACCAACGCCCCGGCGTTGACCGATGCGGAACTGCTGACCTGTCAGATGTCGCTGGAACAGCTCAACCTGCAAGGCACGTTGACCGATAAACTGGGCACCTGGTTTACATTAGCCACACGCTGCCCAGTGCCTCGTCCGGGTAGTGCGGCTCTCTCGATCAACCTACAAACCTTGATTCTGTTCACGTTGCTATTGTTGCTTAATCTACGACTGATCATGATTAAACCACGCCGCCAGGGGTATTTTGTCTGATGCCATTTACACAACACCATTTCTGCGCAGTCATATTGCTGGCGGCAGTGTCCCTGAATGCCACCGCCCAAGAAGCCCCCTGGACCGTCAACCTGTATTTTGAAAATGACCTGTTCACAGAAACCGACCAGAACTACACCAATGGGGTGCGTATCTCATGGGTATCACCCAACGTCGAGGATTACCTGCATGACCCCCGCATTCCTGATTGGTTGCGCGGCATAAACCGCTACCTGCCGCTATTTGATCCAGAACCGGTCAGCGACCAGCGCAAAGTGCAACGTAACCTAGTGGTCAGTCTGGGACAGCAGATCTACACCCCACAGGATATTGACCGCCAAACAGTCGATCCTGATGATCGCCCCTACGCAGGCTGGCTCTATGGTGCCATTGCTTATCACAGCCGTACCGCCCGCAAAATGAATACTGCTGAGTTGAATTTGGGCATCATCGGCCCCTGGGCCATGGGTGAACAAGCCCAGGATACCATCCATCGGATACGCGGATTTGATACCTTTAACGGCTGGGATAATCAGCTGAAAAATGAGCTCGGCCTACAACTGGTGTACGAACATAAAAACCGTTTCAGCAAGGGCTACCTACTGCCCTGGCTGGAATACGATGCCATCGCCCATGCCGGTGCCAGCCTCGGCAATGTCGCCACTTATTTGAATGGGGGTGTCGAGCTACGCATCGGCTGGAATCTACCGGAAGATTTTGGTACTTCAGCCCTGCGCAGTGGCGGTGATAACAGCGCCCCTGGCCGGGGCGACGAACGTTATCAACGTGGTAGCCGCAATGCCAATCTGGGGCTGCACGCGTTTATCTCCACTGATGGCCGCTGGGTGCTGCACGATATCTTTCTCGACGGTAATACCTTCAGAGATAGCCACTCCGTCGATAAAGAACCGCTGGTAGGCGAAACCGCTATGGGCATCGCCGCCCTCTATCACGGTTGGAAAATTTCCTTTGCCCGTATCCATCGCAGCCGTGAATTTAAACAACAGGATGAGGGGCATTCCTTTGGCTCCCTCAGTATCTCCTACAGTTTCTAATGTAAGTTTAAAAAGCCAGCTTGAAATTGAGCCACAGACTTCGGCCTGGCTCTGTCACCTGCAGGGGCTCCGGCGCCAATACATAGTCACGGCTTTCATGCAGGCTATAAGCTTTATCAAACAGATTATCAATGCCAATAGAGAGCTGGCTGTCACGGCTCAGGCCATATTCGGCATACAGATTCACCACCCCATAACCCGGAGTACGGCGTACATCCTGACCAGCACAAGCCGGGTCAGTACTTAGACATACATTGTTTTGTGCCCCAGTTAGCTGCCACTCCCCGCTATAACGCCAATGCCCCTGTTGATAGCTCAGTTGAGTGAGCAAGGATACAGGCGCAATACGCGAGAGGGCCTGCCCCGTATCCCGGTTATTGCCGCGCAACCACGCCAGACGCGTGCCTAACTGCCAGCCTGGCATAAAAAACCAATCTAGCTCGGCTTCAGCACCATAGAGTTCTGCGGCAATATTGCGGTAGTACTCATGATTGACTGAGCGGTATCGCAGGATGTAATCATCAATCCGGTTATACCAACCGGACAACTGCCATTGCAGGTCATTGCTCCGGCGAGACAACTGAAGTTCTAATTGATGATGCTTTTCAGGCTCCAGCTGCGGGTTGCCAATCCAGTCACCACTCATAGCGTGTTTGGCAATATAACGCTCTGTCGCATCTGCAGTTCGAACACTACGGGACAAGGTGGTTTCCAACACATACTCTGCAGGCAACTGATACTGCCAGCTAAAGAAGCCGCCCAGGTTATCCTCCTGAGCGGCGGTATTAGTAATGCCATATGCACTGTTATACAAAGCAACCGGTGTCGCTGCACCCATGCCCATACCGTACGTCGTGTTTGCTCGATGCGCGGTGGCGTCAATATGATCGTAACGGACACCCGCACGCACGCGATGAGTCCGGTTAAACGCGCGCTCCGCTTCCAGAAACAGGCCTTGCTGTTTCATGTCCACATCCGGCCACTGGCTGAAAACAGGCATCCCCGACATCACCATATATGCCAGGGCATCCCGCTGGTTTTGCTGTACATCTACACCGAACTGCCAGTGCGTATCCCAGGCCTCAGCATGCAACAAAACGCGTCCTCCCTTGGTATCCGACGTTGAGGGTGAGGTAATCATGCTGTTTTCCATCAAGTGCGTCACATCAGAGCGGTACAGATCCACATGCAGGGACTTTAATATCCCCCCCTTAAAGTCATGCTCCAGACGGATGCGACTATTGCTTGCATCAGCATAGGGGCTATCCATCAAGGCACCGGGGAAATCAATATCTTCCTCTTCGACCCGTGCATGGCTTAACTGCAGCCGGGTAAAGTCATCAAGATTGATTCCGGCCAACAACGTATTGGAACCACTTTGCCAGCCTGCTGCCACCTTATCGCCACGGCCATCTTCATAATTCTGGGCTTCACCTTGATGAATGATGAAGCGCAAATACCCTTGATCAGAGCCGGCCGCCAGATCAGCCGTCAGATCCCATTGCTGGTTATTTTCCCGCCAACCACCTGACAACTCCGCCAGATACCCGGCATCATAAAAAACAGGCCAATCGCGTTCGAACAGCACCGTACCACCCGAACCGCCCGCGCCATATACAACCGTCCGGTTACCTTTGATAATTGTTACCCGGTCATAAGCACCAGCCGACGTATAGGCAGTAGGTGGATCCATTCGATTAGGACAAGCACCGTGCAGGTAGCCGCCATCCAGCAATATATTCAATTGGGTTTCTTTCTGGCCGCGAATAAGCGGATCAATCGCCCTGCCACCCATACGGCTGCCGGATATACCCGATTGTCGCAGCAATAGTTCACCGCCGTCAGCGAGAGGAGTTGGTGTTGTCACGTTGCTTTCTGTCACCGGACTCATCAGCAAGGGCTTCTGCCCCTTGGTAATTTCAATCAGTAACGGATCAGCGTTATTCGGTGTTTCAGCCCACACCAAACTGTTCATCGATATAGATACTGCCAGCCACCAACTTTTATGACGCATATTACTCACCTGCAACCTGTTGTGATTGCGGCGAATTTTACCTATCGGGCCAGTATTACGGGATGTGACACAGGGTCGCGCGGCAAATTGACGCAACGACGTGAAGGTGATGCAAACGAAGATGCCTAACGATCGGGATAACTAATCAATAAATTGATAGCTGATCTGCCAGCCCTGCCCCTGTTGCTTGCCATCAGAAGCAAACCAGAGCAGCACGTTATTGCTCCAGCTGGTAAAGGCAGGCGGTAATTCTGTGCCACTGAAAATGGCCATCATGTTGCGTTGTTCGGTTGTGGTTCCATTAAAAAAGTACAGTTTATCAACACCCTTTTCTGTATCCAGCTGTATTGCGCGCAGCTGAATGCGTTTACCTGCCGGCGCAGTAATCTGCCATTTACAGTTACTGTTATAAGCATACCTTGCAGCACCGCTGCCATCGTCTAGCACACCTGCTTTTTGCACATATACCGTACCTTTACAGTATGCGCTCGAATAATCGATGGGTTCTGCTCGATAGAACAGTAAAGGCTTGGCACCAGCCTGACCCTCGGCACCCCCTTGCACGACCAACCGCGCAAAGCCACCGGGGATGTAAAATTGGTCGGGCAGATCGTTTAATGCATAAACCTTATCAGGCGCTGCATCACGCACATTGTTGCTATAGATGCTGAGCTGCCCCTGGCTGTTGTTCGCAACAGGTGATGCTAACAAAAACCGAAGCCCCTGGTACTGCCCCGGCGGTCTGATAACCCAGGTACTACCCTGCTCAGCCTTATTGGCAAGGTTAAGATAGCCCTGATAAGCCTTATGCTGGGTATAGGACCTGCTATGGCCTTTCAAGACCGGGCAAGCTAACGCCTGCTGCACATTTATTGTTCCGGCGCCAAGTTGCGCAACCCATCTGGCATCCAGCTCAGGGAAGGCATCAGCACCCTCTATCAGACAAGCCTTAAGTTCAGCAGGATTCAAGTCTGGATATGCCAGCTTCAGCAATGCCACTGCGGCCACGGCCATCGCCGAAGCCTGAGAACTGCCAGATGAAATATAGGTATGATCATCACCGGTGGAACCGGCGCTGATAACTGCAGTACCGGGGGCGACCAGATTCACATGCTGGCCATAATTCGCATGTTCAGTGAGGGTTCCATTAGCCTCAGCCGCCGTGACCGATAAAACCGATGGAAATGCCGCCGGGTATTGTGGCCGGTGTAACTGAAAATTTCCCGCCGCCGCGACAATGATCGTACCCTGTTGTTCTGCACGTTTAAGCAGCGCCTCCTGCCGAGGCGCAATGTTTGTTTCAGCCCAGGCGGCAAGCACAAGATCTGCACCACTATCCAGCGCATACTCCAGACCGCTGTAGGCATCTTTGAGATAAGGAATTGGGGCATGATCAGACAGCCCCTTGATGGGCAGAATACGTACATAGTCACCGGCCTGATCACCGTAAGCACGCTTGACGATAGACGCAATGATGCCAGACAGGTGAGTACCATGATAAAACTCCGGCAAACGCTCTAGCGGTGGCAGAACACTGTTATCGTTATCAGCAATATCCCAGCCGAAACGGTCATCAATATAACCATTGCCATCATCATCGATGCCGTTGTCCGCTATCTCATCCGGCCGTTGCCAAATAATATCTTTGAACTGCTGATGTGATAAGCGGAATGCATCATCCACCACAGCAATCACCAGCGGCTTGTCTGGCTTTGGTTGGTCCAAACGTGGAATGTTCAGCTGATCTAGCCACGCATCCGCCAGCACAACCGAAGGAAAGTACAACAAGCCCAGACCAAAGCAGGCGTTCCTCAAATTCAAGAAACGCCTGCTTAGTTTAGCTAGTGAAGGAAAGGTCATCTATGCAGTAATCAGTGTGTCTCGGTACCAAAGCGTTGCCCAAGGTTCCGAGGACTCAGCCCCGGTCCTGTTCCAACACCAACCGGCACTCGACCACGCAGGTCAGGTAATGCAAAAGTGGTACGCCCGTCACCGCCGTAGGTTGTGCCTAACAGAGAGAACAGTGCGGTATTGGATGAGATTGCCAAAAGCTGCCCGTGACAAAATGCCCAGCCACGTGGCGCAAAATTACCCGCAAACATCATAACTTCGGCCAATAAAGGCTCTGCGGCGGATCGGCTTGGGAAAATTCCTTGCAAAGCAATGACATAGTTCATGCCAAGCGATGGCTGCATATTATTTTCAACCCCATCCACTGGCGGCGCCGCACCAATCCAGCTGCTGCCGTTCCAGGTAAGCACATCACCCGGGGTAGTGCCATCAGTCAGACCACTTTCACCCTGGGGCCCCTGGGGACCTTCTGGGCCTTGGATGCCCTGAGGGCCTTCCGGTCCTACCGGGCCAGCGACACCTTGCGCGCCTTGCGGTCCCTGAGGACCCATTGGGCCTTCTGGACCTTCAGTCCCGGCTTCACCCTGCGGTCCCTGTAGTCCTTCAGGTCCCTGCGGGCCTTGCGGCCCAACTGCGCCAATAGTTAAAGCATAATCCGTCACAGGATCTTTTGGATCAGAGGACCCAAGGCTTAATAGATAATCACCATCGGCAGGTAGTGCACCAGCTGGTAACAAGCACTCGATCTGTTCCGGCGTCGAGATCAGGTCAGACGTACAATATTCCGATATATCGCCAGGTGCACCGGAGTTGCCAAGGGTCACATATAGGGTATCAGTTGCATCAAAACCGCTACCTTCAATAATCAATGCATCACCTGCGAAATCGACAAAGACCTCAGTAATCAAAGCGGGGGATTTTGCTGCGGGTTTGCCTGCAGGTTTGGCAGATACCAGTGGTGTTGCCAGTAGCCCTGCTGCGAGGAATGTAACAGTGGAACAACGGGATAACAAAAAAGCCATGTGTGCCTCCATCAATTGATGAAAACTAGGCACAGCTACATCTAAAAGACCATCCCTAGCAGTTGTCAGCCTGATTTCTAGAACAATTCAAGCCTTAGAACGAACCCTGTTCTTGCTAAATTGAGTATGGCTAAAGGAAAAATTTTAATCAATTTAAAATTAAGCAAACTGTCAGAAAAGCCCGAAAATGGGTATTATTGCGCCTTCCCCGTCACGGCCCGGCCGCCTGGCTTTTACCGTGCATAAAGACTTAGTTACAGGGTTCAACATGACTCAGCCACAGACTTCGCTTCCCCTTTCTGCTCTGGAGCAAAACGATGCCTTTATTTCACGCCATGTCGGCCCGTCTCAGGACGAGCAACAGGCGATGTTGGAGGCGCTGGGACTGGATTCGCTGGATGCACTGATTAACCAGACCGTACCTGGCAGCATTCTGCTAGACAGCCCACTACCCATGGCTGACAGCCGCAGCGAACAGGATGTACTGGCCGAGTTGCACAACATGGCACGCCAGAACACCCTGAATCGTTCCATGATCGGCATGGGTTATACCGATACCATCGTGCCGAATGTGATCCTGCGCAATGTGTTGGAAAATCCGGGCTGGTATACCGCCTATACCCCCTACCAGCCAGAGGTATCCCAAGGGCGCTTGGAAGCAATCCTGAACTTCCAGCAGATGGTGCTGGATCTTACCGGTCTGGATCTGGCCAACGCCTCCTTGCTGGATGAAGCCACCGCCGCTGCCGAAGCGATGACGCTATGCAAACGTATGTCCAAGGCGAAAAAAGCCAACGTATTTCTGGTGGACGCAAACCTGCATCCGCAGAACATCAGCGTCATTCAGACCCGCGCCGAACCTTTAGGTTATGAGGTGGTAGTAGGTGACGTTACTGCCCTGATCGATCAGTACGAACCCTTTGGCGTGGTGGTGCAATACCCTGGAACCTACGGCCATGTGACCGATTACAGTACGCTGATCGAAAAAGTACACGCGAAAAAAGCGCTGTTCTGTGCCGCCGCTGATATCATGAGCCTGGTACTGCTGAAATCCCCGGGAGAACTGGGGGCCGATGTGGTATTCGGTTCCGCGCAGCGCTTTGGCGTGCCAATGGGCTACGGTGGTCCACACGCAGCTTTCTTTGCCACCCGCGATGCTTACAAACGCTCGGTACCGGGCCGGATTATCGGTGTTTCCATCGATACCCGTGGCAATAAAGCTTTGCGTATGGCCATGCAGACCCGCGAACAACATATCCGCCGGGAAAAAGCGACCTCTAACATCTGTACCGCCCAGGTACTGCTGGCCAATATGGCATCTTTTTATGCGGTGTATCATGGCCCTGAGGGGCTGAAAACGATTGCCGGCCGCATCCACCGACTGACCTCAATTCTAGCTCACGGTCTGCAACAGAAAAGTATCAATCCGGTTAACGACAGCTGGTTTGATACCCTGACCATTGAACTGGATGATGCTGAAGCGGCGTACAACAAGGCCCTGAGTGCCGGTATTAATCTGCGCCGAATCGGTGACACCCGCCTGGGTATCACGGCAGATGAATGCACCGACCGCTTGGTCATCGAAACCCTGTGGGACTGCATTCTGGGCGAAGGGCACGGTCTGTCTCTGGATGCCATCGACAGCGAACTGAGCCGCAGTAACGCCAGCGGCATCCCGGCTTCACTGGTTAGGGAATCCGCTATCCTGCAACACCCGGTTTTCAACAGTTATCACAGCGAAACCGAAATGCTGCGCTACCTCAAGCAGCTGGAAAATAAAGACATTTCACTGGCCCACAGCATGATTGCGCTGGGCTCCTGTACCATGAAGCTGAATGCCACCGCTGAGATGATTCCGGTAACCTGGCCAGAGTTCGGCCAACTACACCCGTTTGTCCCACTGGACCAGGCTCAGGGTTACCAGCTGTTGCTGGAAAGTCTGAAGCAGCAATTGATCGCCATCACCGGCTTCGACGACATCTGCATCCAGCCTAACTCCGGTGCCCAGGGCGAATATGCTGGCCTGCTGGCCATTCGCAACTTTCATCTGGCCAACGGTGAAGCTGAACGTAATATCTGCCTGATTCCCGCCTCGGCTCACGGCACCAACCCGGCATCCGCAGCACTGGCTGATATGAAGGTGGTAGTGGTTAAGTGTGATACCAACGGCAACGTAGACATTGATGACCTGCGCAGTAAAGCCGAGCAATACAGCGAGCAACTCTCCTGCCTAATGATCACTTACCCTTCTACTCACGGGGTATTTGAAGAGGGTATCCGCGAAATTTGCGATATCACCCACCAGCATGGTGGCCAGGTATATATGGACGGTGCCAACCTGAACGCTCAGGTAGCGGTCAGTAAACCTGCCGACATCGGTGCCGATGTTTCCCATATGAACCTGCACAAAACCTTCTGTATCCCACATGGTGGCGGTGGCCCGGGTATGGGTCCGATCGGTGTTAAAGCGCACCTGGCTGCCTTTGTCGCCAACCACCCGGTAGTAAGTATTGCTGGCCCGAATGCTGAAAACGGTGCCGTTTCTGCTGCGCCCTGGGGCAGCGCCTCGATCTTGCCGATCTCCTGGGTCTATATCGCTCTGATGGGTGCCAAAGGCCTACGTGCCGCCACAGAAAATGCCATTCTCAATGCCAATTATCTGGCCCATGAGCTCAGCAAAGATTATCCGGTACTCTACACCGGGCGTAATGACCGAGTGGCCCACGAATGTATTATCGACCTGCGCCCGCTGAAAGAGGTTTCCGGTATCAGTGAAGAGGATGTCGCCAAGCGACTGATGGACTTTGGTTTTCACGCACCGACCATGTCTTTCCCGGTGCCCGGCACCCTGATGATCGAGCCCACCGAGTCGGAATCCAAAGCAGAATTGGATCGCTTTATCGAAGCGATGCAAGTAATCCGTGAAGAGATCCGCCAGGTAGAAACGGGGCTAATCGATGCCGACAACAACCCGCTGCGACACGCACCACATACCATCGCGGACCTGATTGATCCTGAATGGAGCCGCCCATACAGCCGCGAACAAGGTGCCTTCCCAGTCACCCGCCTGCTCACCAGCAAGGTGTGGCCAACGGTTAACCGGATCGATAACGTATATGGCGACCGTAACCTATTCTGTGCCTGTGTCCCGATGGACGCATATATAGAGGCTTAAACAGAACCGATAAGCAAAGCAAGGACACGCCCACGCGTGTCCTTTTTTATCCATTGCCCGACATAAAAGCCCTCAACCGAGGGCTTTACGTTATTTCTGCTGCATAAGGTAATGCGCAATAGCTTGTAGATCCTGTTTACGCATAAAAGCAGTGCCATACCTGACAACCTCTCCCATACTGCCACCAAACGCATCGCCATCATGCTTCAGCCCCACCTGCAGTGCATACGCCAGATCCTGTTCCGTCCAACCTTTACCTGACAGGGCTGCTGCAGTAATGGCGGGAACCTTACCCTCTCCCTGAAGCAAAGACTGACCACCCGAAAATGGTCGTTCAGAGTCCAGCGCAGCAAAAACATTCCGAGACCCATGACAGGCAGCACAATGAGTCACACTCTCCACCAGATAGGCACCACGATTGTAACTAGCAGTTTTATCTGGTCGGGGCTGAAAGCGATCCTCAGTAAAGAACAGTGACTGCCACACGATAAGGCCCTGCCTCAGGTTATAGGGGAAATCCAGCTGATGCTGGGGGGCTGCCATCGGCACCGGTGGGACAGTACTGAAAGCCGCCCATAAATCAGCGATATCCTGATCGCTTAGCCGAGTATAGAAAGTATATGGGAAAGCAGGGTAATAACGCTCTCCCTGGGGACTTTTGCCCTGCCTCACTGCCTGGGCAAACTGCTCAATGCTCCAACCTCCTATACCGTGGTGTTTATCTGTTGTCAGGTTAGGTGCATAAAACGTTCCAAATGGCGTGACTAGCGGCGGCCCTCCTGCCAGAGGCGCCCCTCCCTGCTCCAGATCGGTGTGGCACGCGATACAACCAGATGCCCTGGCCAAATACGCACCCTTGGCAACATCGCCTGTCAGGTTTGCAGGAAAGTCCTCCGATACCGCTGTGCTACGGGTAGAGTGCCAAGTAATAACTACCAGCAGTAGCCCCCCCAGTGTAGCAACCAATAACCGCCTCATTTATCTTTCTCTACCCGGAAATCGGTGTGGCAAGACGAGCAGTTATCTGTCAGCTTTTTAAACACCGCTTCGACTGGCATGTTACCGTACTCTTCTGCAGTATGAGCCATTGCTTCCCCCATCATGGCGCCATGCCCCATCATCGCATCATCGGACATCATCGCGCCCGCTGCCTGTGTCGCCTGGGTATTATGAGCAGCTTGCTGCAAGCCTTCACTCAGCACACCCAGATGCGCGGCCAGTCGGCTAAACCGATCCCACTCCTGCCATATTTCAGGTTTTGCTTCCGTTGGGTGCTGCAGGCTGCCCTCAGGAAAGAGTTTAGTAAGCTGCTCTCCTGCATGATCTCTGATAACTGCAGCCGCTGCCTGTACCTTGTCTGCCTCATAGAGCGCCTTGCCTTTGAACATATCAGAAATGGTCTTCATAGAATCTTTCATATCTTTCATCGCATCCATACGTTGTTTAACCACACCACTTGCGCCGCTATGTGCCACAACCAGAGTGGAGAGTGTCAGCAAAACCATAGACAACAGCAGTCCATTCACTGTTTTTTTCAGCATTTTTCTTCCCCTTAAACAAAAACGAAAATACAGAACAAAAACTCTTAGGCGAGTTTTGGTGGTGGCAGTTCAAGCACCTGATAAAAATGATAATGTGACAGTGAGAGCAACACGTTAAGCAAACCTTTTCCGGCAATATCGCCCACCAGACAACCACCCAGCGCCGCCATAGAATGGCCCGAGTGGCAGTTATTTTCATCACCACTAGAGGTGTGTTGCTGATGCTGCAACTGATCATGATGATCCGTTGCAGCGCAACTATGCAGATCCAACAAGCCGCCCTGGGGAGGTTGCAGAAACAACAGCATCAGAAGAAAAAGAAAAAACAATTTTTGTCGCATTACGGGCTGACTAAAAGCATGACACTGATGTCTGATCGAATAAAACCGAGACTATCAGATTTCCGAGTGTTTTGGTATTAACCCTCACCCGCAGTCAACCACCCGCGCAAAGCCTCTGCCCTGCAGGGTTACGGGTAAGATTGGGGCCAGGTAAAAGTCAGCCTGTCAACGTTACTCGTGCTTAGGCATATCTCTTATCGATTGATGTTCCATCATCTGTTGCATCATGCCTTGCATCATCTCCATCTGTGTTTCCATCATACCCATGCGCTGATCCATGTAGGGACAGGGTTCAGATCCATCTTTACCCCCCTCATGCATCGCACCGTGACGTTGCATCATATCCATACCCATACGCATGTGCTGCATATGCTGGTGCATCAACGCTGGCTGTTCAGAAGGCTGTTTACTGTCTCGAATCTGACCCATGATGTTTTCAGCACGTCCAAGATGCTCTCGCATCTGCATCATACGTGTTTGCTGATCCCTATTTTGTTGCGGTGGCTCCGCCGCATGGTTTTGATGGGCGCCAACCAACATTGCTGAGCCCAATAGACTGGTAAAAACCAGACTCATCAGTACAGGTTTCATATTTCACTCCTTGGGCAGTCCCGGCCAGGGGCTTTCACCCAGTTATTGCAGAGCCAATTCAAACCATCAAATGCAGGCCCTGCTACTTAAACATAGCCTTCAGCCCGGCAAATCAAGCACATTAAAGTCAAAATCAACCACAATCTTGATCCATCTCACTAAAATACGTCTCAGCTATAGGCCTAACATAAAAAAGCCCTGCCAGAGCAAGGCTTACAGGGTACTGCCGCCACATCAGCGGATCACCACATAAAACAACGTGCCGTTGCGGTTTATCTGTAACAGCAGGGTTCGTCGTTCAACTTCTAACGCCTGCTCCAGTACCGACAGGTTTGGCGTTCGGCGCTTATTCGCGCCCACAATCAGGTCGCCGGGACGCAAGCCGCTGTAAGCAGCCGTAGAGCTCTGCATCAAGGTGACCACTCGTACGCCACCTTCCGGATCATCCGCCAACTCTACGCCCTGTAGTAATGGGTGTAACGGCTGATCAGCTGCTGCGGTCTGGTAAGGCTCAATGGTTACCCTGGTGTCCCTTGCTCTGCCCTGGCGCAGATAGCGAATCTGCAACGTCTGGCCAATGGCCCGGGTACCAACCCGGCTACGCAACTGGGCACTGTTCAGTACCGGTTTATTGTTCAGGTGGGTAATCACATCTCCGGGCTTCAGACCGGCTTTGGCTGCACTTGAATCAGGTGCTACTCCGGTAATCAGCACACCCTGTTGGCCATTTTTAAGTTCCAGTGCCTCACGCAACTCAGGGTTCAGCTCCTGGACCGTAATACCCACCTGACCACGTTTCACTTCACCATGCAGCAGAATCTGTTCCATACTGGCTTTCGCCATGTTGATGGGAATAGCAAAACCAATACCGATATTGCCGCCAGACGGTGCAAAAATCGCAGTATTAATACCGATCAGCTCACCACGCAAATTGACCAGTGCGCCCCCTGAGTTACCGGGATTGATTGAGGCGTCTGTTTGGATAAAGTCTTCAAAACCTTCGATACCCAATCCACTGCGGCCCAGCGCGCTGACCACGCCGGTGGTAACAGTCTGCCCCAAACCGAAAGGATTACCTATTGCCACTACATAATCCCCTACTCTAAGGTTACCTGAGTCGGTCAATGTCACCTCAGTAAGATTCTGTGCGTCGATCTGCAATACCGCGATATCCAGTTCCGCATCATGCCCCAACACCTGGGCCTTAAATTGACGGCCATCCACTAGAGAGACATGTACTTCATCCGCGCCCTTAATAACGTGGTAATTGGTCATCACTACACCGGCTGTTGCATCAACAATCACTCCGGACCCGGCACTTTGCTGCCGCTTATGTGGTCCCCCCGGCTGCATCTGCTCCGGCAAATTAAAAAACCGCCGAAAGAATGGGTCGTTGAGTAAGGGGTTGTAGCGATACTGCAGGTTAGAGTAGGTTGCGATGTTCACCACCGCCGGATTGATGCGTTCTAGCATCGGAGCCAATGAAGGTAGTGGCTGTCCCTGAGGGTCAGTAGCAGGCAGAGCAGCCAAACCAGTGGGTATCCAGCTGGTCACGAGTATCAGCAGCAGACAATGCACGATCGGTTTCATGCGGCTTGTTCCTCCTTCAATCAAGAGCACGTTCAGCAATCATGTTTCAATAAATGCGATCGACCAGACACCGGAAGTCAGTGCTGATGATCAACTGTTGCGAATTTATGACCAAGCACACAAGCATTTGGTTGCATTACCAAACACATAGGCAGTACGGAAACAGCTTAGCGGCGTCCGGTGTAGAAGAAGAGATATGGGGAGAGATCAGAAATTTCAATGGGCTGGAAGTGTGGTGACATATCGCCCAGAAAAAAGAGCCGGACACCACCCCAGCATCCTTGCTGGAAAGCCCTCAATGGTGTCCGGCATAAAGGTAGCCCGAAGGCTGTCATCATTCAGGCATTAGCCACCATTTTCAGGCGGTATTCGTTCGCCAGCATCTTCCACTGGGGCAGCTCAGACTCAACCCCGATCTGTTCCAGATACCGCATGGAAAGATCACTGGCCATATTACATTTACCCACCACCTCTACGGATGGCAGCAGAGCGTCTGCGGCGTGGACGGCCGTCAGCGCAGTAAAACCCGCATCTGCCGAGAGATGCGGCACATGATGCAGCATCACCGCTTCCACCACCGGCTCTGGCAACCGCCACATTGCCAGCAGTGCTGCGCCCAACTCACCGTGAAAAAAGCCGTAGACCGCTTTTTCGACCAGATGCAGAGGTTTCTGTTTTTTCGCTGAGTAACGCAGTACCTTGCGATAGTGTTCTGGATCATGAGAGGCAAAAATCAACACCCCGAGGTCATGTAACAAGCCCCCCAGGAATGCATGATCCTGAGTCGTTTTGCTGGCCCCGGCTTTACGGCTGATGGACTGCGCTAATCGTGCCACCAACAATGAACGCTCATGCTGGCGTTCAAAAGAAAAGTCTTTCCAGTCATCCGACTGTTTAAATTGGGAGTTCAGATGGCTGCTCAGTGCCAGCCCTCTGAGATTGCGCAGTCCCAGCAGAGTTACCGCTTCACGCAGGTTACTTATTTCACGCTGAAAGCCGAAATAAGCCGAGTTCACCTGACGCATTACCTGCGCAGCCACCGCGGGGTCGCCTTCGATAATACGACTGATGGCCATGGCGTCAGCCACATCCGATTGAATCGCGTCGGTTAACTCTTTATATACTCCCGGCGGAGACGGCAGGCACTTAAGGTTGCCAATATAATCATGCAGACTGGAACGATTTAGGAGACGGGTAACCTTGCATAGGTATTCCAGTTTGGATGTCAGATCGTGCATATTAACCTGATCCGGGAATACCCGATGTGCAATTTCGCCGGCCTTGGCACGCTGCTCAGCACTCCAGAATTGACCACCAATAAATACGCGGATCGCTTTAGGCTGCAGCCCCGCCACTTTCTGCATCAGATCAAGATCGCTCTGCGCCCGGGTAGAACAACTCAGTATGACGGCATCACAGCCTGACTGCTTAAGTAGATCAAGCAGCGATGCGGCATTGTCGAGCCGGTTAACTTGCCAATTAGCAGCAGCCGTGCCGAGATTATTGACCCAGTTATAAAACCCACCGGTTGTATCCAGCATCAATACCCTAAAGGCACGTGCTGAAGTTTTCTCCTTGACTGACATAACGCTCACCACAATGTTGTTGACCAGCAAAAACCCAGCATGAACCGGTTTGCCGATCTGTCATGTTCACTAATGTAGTTAGTGCAAGGAGAGATAAAAGTCAGTTTTTACTAAAAAAAGGCTCATATTTTCAGCAAGAATTAAACACCTGTTTAAACTTACTTCAGAACCCTTTAAATACGGTAACTTTCAGATTTATCGTATGTTTTTCTGAAAATTTTCATCTTAGTTTTATGAAAATATTTCAAGATTAAAACATAAAAACCGAACAGATCTGTCATCAACCTGATGAACCAATACGGCTGCGACATGGCACAGCAGTTGGTTCAGAAGGCCGCGACCAGATATAACAAAGTGAAGCGGCTATGGTTGCTACCACCAGTAGTTTCAGGCCGTAGTGAAACTCTCTGAAGAACAAGGGATAGCTGACCATAATAAGCATCATGCTGCTAGCCAGGCATTTTGCCCGCAGCGGAATAACACCATAGGCCTCCCAGTCCCGAATCAATTTACCAAATACCCGGTGATTCAACAGGTATTGGTGCAAGCGCTCAGAACTACGGGAAAAGCAAAAAGCTGCCAATAAGACAAAAGGAGTGGTCGGCAAAAGTGGCACAACCACACCTATTATGCCCACCAGCAAACAGAGCATACCGCAAAACCAGTAAACACCTCGTCCAATCTGTTCTGCCATCGTTGCACCCTTTTTCAGCTACTGCTTTTAGAATAGAACAGCCAAGCCGGATCGTGGAGGCTTTTGCATTGAAACTTTTCATAGAGGTGTTTGAATTTACTTATCGCTGAGGCAGGTCAATACAACGCTATGCTATGCAGCGAGTACAGAGGCAGATACAAAACAAACTCTAACCGCAGACAACACACACAAAAAAGAGGCACCCACGCGCCTCTTTCCAGCTATCTCCTTAGCTAACCTGCCAGCCTTCTCAGCCTTTGTGCAACAGTGCCGCCAGCTCAGGAATACAGGAACCGCAATTGGTACCACACTTCAGTTTATCGCCCAACGCCTCAACCGACTTGCAGCCCATGCTAATAGCATCTTCAATGGCATTGCTGCCCACCTGATAGCAACTACAGATAATCTGACCCGGATCTTCCAGCTCACACCCCGTGACACTTAACAGGTAGCGACGCTGATCCATTTCCAGCTCTGTTTCAGCAAACATCTCTTCCAGCCACATGGTGGACGGGATTTGACCATAAGGCATGATAAAGAACGCCCACTCCAGCTGCTCGCCCTGCAAGCCAGCGGCACGGAAGCTGCCCATACCCTTGTCTTCCAGCCAGATATCCGGCGTGCCGAAGTGCTCACGGCACCAGGCCAGTCCATCAGTCATCGCTTTATCATCAGCCAGATAATAGAGTGATGCATTATCCTTCGGCACCCGTGACCAATATGTCACCGGCAAATCTTGAGCTAACGCTTCACGGGTCATCAACCAACCTTCCCAGGCGGGCTGCAACGGGCTGAGCTGCACGGCGGCATGCTTAGCTTCCGGCTGGCCTGAAACCGGGTCTGTCACCGGCGCAACCAGCGTACCCATGCGCCCCTGAGCACTGAACAAACCGTTCCAGTGCATCGGCACAAAAATCTCACCCTTCCGCTGTCCCTGCTCCGGCACACGTGCCCGACCTATAAATTCACCATGAGCATTGCTGATCCTGACCAGTTGCCCCTCAGTGACTTGATAGGCAGCTGCATCCTGCGGGTGCAACTCAACAAAGGGTTCTGCCCGATGCTGGAATAACAGTGCAGATCGGCCAGTGATCGCCATGGTATGCCACTGATCACGTATCCGACCGGTATTCATGATCAGGGGTTGCTGAGCGGTAGGTTGCTGAACCGGCTGACGGGTAGTGATCGCAATAAAGCGCGCCTTACCTGATGGGGTGAAAAATTTACCATCGGCAAACATCCGCGCGGTACCGTAGGGAGCCTCATCATTAACCGGCCACTGTATTGGAGCCAGGTTGTCATAGCCGTTTTCATCCAGGCTCTGCAGCAGACTAATATCAAAATCACGACTGCCATTGTTTTCAAACCCGGAGAGTGCCGCATGCTCTGCAAAAATCTGGTACGGGTGGTCATAAGCAAACGCATCGGCATAGCCCATACGCTTAGCCACTTCAGAGATAATCCACCAGTCATGGCGCGCTTCGCCGCTTGGGGACAGTAAACTGCGCTGCCGCGAGATGCGTCGTTCAGAATTAGTCACCGTGCCGTTCTTTTCACTCCAGCCGGTCGCTGGCAGACAAACATTGGCGACCCGCATGGTATCGGTATTGGCAATACAATCTGACACGACCACCAGTGGGCAGGCCTCCAATGCCCGTTTGACCTGATTGGCATTGGGCAGGCTCACCACCGGATTGGTACCCATAATCCACACGGCTTTAACTTTACCTGCTTCGATCGCCTCAAACAGATCAACCGCTTTGAGGCCTTCTTTGCGGGCGATATTGGGGGCCTCCCAGAACCGTGCAACTTTATCGATCATCACATCGGAGCTGTAATCCATATGGGCTGCCAGCTGATTCGCCAGACCGCCCACTTCGCGGCCACCCATGGCATTAGGCTGCCCAGTAATCGAAAATGGCCCAGCACCCGGCTTACCAAGACGCCCCGTCGCCAGATGGCAATTAATGATCGCATTTGAGTTGTCAGTACCACTGGATGACTGGTTAACTCCCTGTGAATAGAAGGACACCGTTTTCGGCTCAGCCAGAAACCAAGTAAAAAAGGTCTCTAACAGGGTGACATCAACATCACAGGCCAGTGCCACTGACGCTAGGTCGGCAAACTCTGTCTGCGACGCTTCCAGGGCAGTGTCAAAACCTTCGGTATATTGCTCAATCCATGCTGTATCCAATGCACCCTGACGCGCCACATGAGCCAGTAGCCCTGAAAACAGCGAGGTGTCGGAGCCTGGTTTAATCGGCAGGTGCAGATCAGCCAAGTCACAGGTAGCCGTTTGCCGTGGATCAACGACCACAACCTTCAGATCAGGGTTAGCTGTTTTTGCAGCCTTCATACGTTGAAACAGGATCGGATGATTCCAGGCAGCATTAGAACCTACCAGAACCAACAAACCAGCCTGCTCAAGGTCTTCATAGGAACAGGGGACAGTATCAGTACCAAACGCACGCTTATATCCAGCAACAGCAGAGGACATACAGAGACGTGAGTTGGTATCAACATTGGAGGTGCCAACAAAGCCTTTAAGCAGTTTATTGGCCACATAATAATCTTCTGTCAACAACTGACCGGACAGATAAAATGCTACAGAATCCGGACCATGCTCTTTTATAGTGCCTAAAAACCCCTCGGCGACCTTGTTTAGTGCATCATTCCATGTCGCAGACTGGCCATTCACCACCGGTGCTAACAGCCTTCCATCGGTTCCGAGCACTTTATCCAGGGCAGATCCCTTGACACACAAACGGCCAAAGTTGGCAGGATGATCGATATCCCCTTTTACCCCTGTCACTTGGTTATTCACAACCTCGGCATCTACTCCACAACCAACGCCGCAGTAAGGACAGGTAGTTTGTTTTTGCATTGAATCCTCCAACCAAGATGCGCAGCAGCATCCCTATTATTAACTACACTTTCTATCTACACATCTGCTTAAAAGATGCCGCTGGTGTACCTGATTAAATAACAAAGTTCAGCTCAAAAGGCACACTTATGGGGGCACTTACAACGCAATAAATATGCCAGTAAATTGGAATGGTTCTTGCTGCATTATTGGGCATCCACTTCGGGAACCGGATTGATGACCAACGAAACACAACTCAAGGTCTTGTTGATCGACGAAGAGCCTGACCGTGTCAAAGCGCTGGAGGATGCGCTGAACGCACTGGGTCATAACGTCGTCTGTCACCTGACTCAACCCAATGAACTAAACAGACATGTCGAGCAAACCGAGCCCGACATCGTCATTATAGACATGGACTCGCCCAATCGAGATACGCTGGAAAGCATGGCAACCATGAGTCAGCAGAACCCTCGCCCAATCATATTCTTTGCTGAGCAACAAAATGACCGCAAAGCGATGGCGGCAGCGATTAATGCTGGCGTGAGCGCCTATGTAGCAGATGGACTGCAGCCTGATCGGGTAAAAACCATTATGGATACAGCTATTGCTCAGTTTGATGCGTACAACTCGCTGCGTCAGGAGTTGGATAAAGCCAAGACGCAATTGGCGGATCGCAAAATGATAGAAAAAGCCAAGGGCATGCTGATGAAACACCAGGGATGCGATGAAGAGCAGGCTTATAGCACCCTGAGGAAACTGGCCATGGATCGTGGGCAGAAATTGATTGATGTTGCGCGCAATGTAATTGAAGTACTGGAACTGACCAGTAGCGCCAATCGGTAGAATAAAGAGGACACCATATGTCAGCACCACTGACACCGGAAAAAACAGATCTAAAGCTCGGCTTTGTCGCCCTGCTTGACTGTGCCCCCCTAGTGGTTGCCCGGGAGAAAGGGTTTTTTAATGATCAGGGCCTGAATGTCATTCTTTGCAAAGAAGCATCCTGGGCCTCTATTCGCGATAAAGTGAGCTTTGGGCTATTCGATGCTGCGCAAATGCTGGCACCGATGCCTCTGGCATCCTCCCTGGGCATGAACGGCAACCAGACCGACATGCTAACCGCGTTATCACTGAGTCAGAACGGTACCGCGATCACGCTGTCCAGAAAACCTTACCTGAAAATTTCCGAGCACATCACCGATTGGAGCGACACCGAAGCGGTTGGCAAAGCATTTCATGACTGGGTTAAAAAGACTGACAAACGCCCGGTACTGGCAACAGTCTATCCCTACTCCAATCACCATTATCAATTACTGTACTGGTTAAAGCAGAATCAGATCAATGTCGACCAGGACGTCAACTTGGTCGCAGTGCCACCAGTACAGATGGTGGGCAGCCTGGCAGATGGTTTAATTGATGGCTTCTGTGTCGGGGAGCCATGGAACAGCCTGGCACTGCTGCGCAATATTGGCGGCATACTGACCACCGGGTTCCAGATTTGGGGCGCGCATATGGAAAAAGTCCTGGGTGTCACCCGGGAATGGGCCGAACAACACCCCAACACCCACCAGGCATTGGTAAAAGCACTGCATAACGCCTGTCGCTGGGCTGAAGCTGCTGAGAACCGCGAAGAACTGCTGCACATACTGGCACTGCCGCCTTATTTGGACCAATCAGCACGCCAGCTCTCCGGTTTCCATTCGCCCTATCCAATGCACCAGCATATGTTTGGCGACAATGTAAACCGGCCAGATCCGGAGTATGGACGCTTCCTACTGCAACAGATGCTGGCCTGCGGACAATTGAATAAACTGGATAGCAAAACCTGCAAGATAGTTGACCAAGTTTATCGTAGCGACCTGTATGAAGCCTGGCTTTAAAGTACCGCATCGTTAATCTAAGCCGGCCCCACGTGGCCGGCTTTTTATTGCCCTCCTGCCGCGCACAATGATTGCGCACCCATATCTAGCATTGAGCCCAAAAGATGTTTTCTAGATGCACCATTAAAAATCACACTGCACCATGCTGCAGCGCAATAAAAGAATTTTGGTCGCTAAAAAACCGCCCAAAAACAATTAAGTTATTGTTTTTTAAATAAATAAAAAAAATGGCACAGGCTATGCATTTCACCAAGTAAGAGTTTACCAACGTTGGTTAACTTCTAAGTTTTATCCGGCTTCCCGAAAGCCAACAGAAACGAACACGGCAAAGGCGCCTCACAGATTGCAAAGATTTGTAATTCTGCGGGCGCCTTTTTGTTTTTAAGATCAGGAGGAAATATCCATGCTCAAGAATAAAAAGGCGTTGCTCAGTAAGCTTATTAGCACAGCGGTGCTGGCCGCAGGCCTCAGCGCAGGTAGCGCCTGGGCTGAGATTGGCGAACCTGAAAAAGAAGATCTTAAGTTTGGTTTTATCAAGCTGACCGACATGGCTCCATTGGCAATTGCTTATGAGAAAGGCTATTTCGAGGACGAAGGTCTGTACGTCACTCTGGAAGCACAGGCTAACTGGAAAGTTTTGCTGGACCGCGTAATTGACGGTCAGCTGGACGGCGCACACATGCTTGCAGGCCAGCCACTGGGCGCTACCATCGGTTTTGGTACCCAGGCGCACATCATCACTGCGTTCAGCATGGACCTCAATGGTAACGGCATCACCGTTTCCAATGACATTTGGGAACAGATGAAACCCAATATTCCAAAACAGGCAGACGGCCGACCGGTTCACCCGATCAAAGCCGACTACCTGAAGCCAGTAGTAGAGAAATACAAAAAAGAGGGCAAGCCATTCAACATGGGAATGGTGTTCCCGGTATCCACCCATAACTATGAACTGCGTTATTGGTTGGCTGCCGGTGGCATCCACCCGGGTTTCTATGCCCCGCATAAAGGTGACACTTCAGGAATGCTTCAGGCAGACGCCCTGCTGTCCGTTACACCACCACCGCAGATGCCTGCCACCCTGGAAGCCGGCACGATCTATGGTTACTGTGTAGGCGAGCCATGGAACCAGCAGGCAGTATTTAAAGGTATTGGTGTACCGGTTATCACTGACTACGAGATCTGGAAAGACAACCCAGAGAAAGTATTTGGTGTATCTAAAGACTGGGCTGACAAATATCCCAACACCAACCTGCGTGTCATCAAGGCGATGATTCGTGCAGCCAAGTGGCTGGATGATGACAATAACGCCAACCGTCCGGAAGCAGTGAAAATTCTGTCGAAGCCTAACTATGTCGGCGCCGACTACGACGTTATTGCTAACTCCATGACGGGTACCTTTGAATACGAGAAAGGCGATAAGCGTGATGTGCCTGACTTCAACGTATTCTTCCGTTACAACGCAACCTACCCGTTCTACTCCGATGCTATCTGGTACCTGACTCAGATGCGTCGCTGGGGTCAGATTTCCGATGCTAAGCCAGATAGCTGGTACATGGATATCGCGAAGAAAGTGTACCGTCCTGACCTGTACACACTGGCCGCGAAAGAACTGATCGCTGAAGGCAAAATGTCTGCAGACATGTTCCCGGACTTCGATGTGGAAGACGGCTTCCGTGCACCGCAGACCCACTTCATCGACAACATCACCTATGACGGCAGCAAACCAAACGACTACTTGCAGAAGTTTGAAATTGGCCTGAAAGGTGACGACAAAATCTGATCTGAGTGCCACCCTAGCCCCTCCGCGCTGCGGAGGGGCCCAGATCACCGAGGGAGTAACCTGTTATGAGTCAAATGATCGCTACTTTGGGCCTCAGCGCCCTGTTTGAAAACCCACGAGCTGGCCTGGCCAAGCTGAGTAAAACCGTGCTTTTACCTCTGGTTGGTCTGCTGGTATTTCTGTTTGTTTGGGAAGTCGGTGCTAAAAGCATCAACACATCACTCGGCGTATTTCCTGGCCCCAAAGCGGTTTATGAGCAGTCCATAAGTCTGATTGCAGAGCACCGCGCTGAACGTGAACGTGAAGTGGCGTTTATCGAACGTCAGGAAAAGCGTAACGCGAAAAAACTGGAAAAAAATCCAGATGCTGAAGTACGCATCCGCCCTTACACCGGTGCACCAACATTTTTCGACCAGATCGGCACCAGCCTGATCACGGTCATGAGTGGCTTTTTACTGGCCTCCTTTATTGCCATTCCCGGCGGCATCATGATCGGTCTGAACCAACAACTTTATTCTGCGCTGAATCCGCTGATTCAGCTGTTCAAACCAGTATCTCCGCTGGCCTGGCTACCGCTGGTGACCATGGTTGTGAGTGCTGTTTATGTCAGCGATGATCCAATGTTCGCCAAGTCATTTATCACTTCGCTGATCACTGTATCACTTTGTTCTCTGTGGCCTACTCTGCTGAATACCGCTGTCGGCGTATCCAATATCAGCAAGGATCTACAGAACGTTTCTCAGGTGCTGCGCCTGAGCTGGATGACCCATATTATTAAAATCGTACTGCCATCATCTATTCCCATGATGTTTACCGGCTTACGACTGTCACTGGGTATCGCCTGGATGGTACTTATCGCCGCAGAGATGCTGGCGCAGAACCCAGGTCTGGGTAAATTTGTCTGGGATGAGTTCCAGAATGGTAGCTCCCAGTCCCTGAGCCGCATCATGGTCGCCGTACTGGTCATCGGCATGATCGGCTTCCTGCTGGACCGTTGCATGTTACTGCTGCAGCGTAAAGTTTCCTGGGACAAAAATGCGATTACCCGTTAACAGGGCGCGAGGAGAGAGATTATGAGTATTCCACCGAATCATCTTGAACTGACCAAAGTTGAGATTGACTTTCCCACACCTCATGGCCCCTTTAAAGCCCTGCAGGATGTGAACCTGACCATCAGCAAAGGGGAATTCGTCTCCCTGATCGGTCACTCTGGCTGCGGCAAGTCAACTGTACTGAATATTGTTGCCGGCCTTTATCAAGCGACCACAGGCGGTGTCCTGCTGGACGGCAAAGAAGTCAATGCCCCCGGCCCTGAACGCGCCGTGGTGTTTCAGAATCACTCACTGCTTCCCTGGCTAACAGCCTATGAGAATGTTGAACTGGCGGTGAAGCAGGTGTTTGGCAAAACCAAAACCAAAGCAGAGATGCGTGACTGGATTGTACATAACCTGTCTCTGGTACATATGGAACATGCCATGCACAAACGTCCGGATGAGATTTCCGGCGGTATGAAACAACGGGTTGGCATCGCTCGGGCTCTTGCGATGGAACCTACTGTTCTGCTTATGGATGAACCGTTTGGTGCACTGGACGCACTGACACGGGCGCATCTGCAGGACTCACTCATGGAGATCCAAAAAGAGCTCAACAACACTGTGATCATGATTACCCACGATGTAGATGAAGCAGTACTGCTGTCCGATCGTATTGTCATGATGACCAACGGCCCGGCGGCAACCGTAGGTGAGATTCTTGATATCGACCTGGCGCGGCCTCGTAACCGTATAGAACTGGCGGATGACGCCAAATACAACCACTATCGCCATGAAGTGCTGAGCTTCCTGTACGAGAAGCAACGCAAGCCGATTGATGCGGATATTGCCAAGCAAGACGAAGCCAAAGACGAAAAGCTGGCACAGGAACTGCATAGCCCTGAATCAGAGAAAAAGACAAAGCAGGCTGAAGAAGCTGCATAATCTCCGCCAGCCCCGGTATCAAAGGCGAATCACCGGACTGACAGAGATAGCTGAACAGTCCGGCTTGATGCGACCCCAGGCGCAATGACGCACCAAAAAGTTGCATAACAGGTCTTTTTGATACATTTTTGAACAAAGGCGTTCAATTCACCGACTAGCGAGTCTAGCCTGTGAGTTGAACGCCTTTTTATTTGCATAAATTTTGAGGCCTTAAACATGAGCAATAGCGGCAATTTTAATCTGCTCTCATTCACCGGCAAGATGAAAATCCTGCACATGAGCTGGATTGCATTCTTTATCACCTTCTTCGTGTGGTTCAACCATGCACCACTGTTGGCAGCCATCGCTGAATCACTCGGCCTGACCAAACCCCAGGTTAAAACGCTATTGATTCTTAACGTAGCACTGACGATTCCGGCCCGAATTATCATCGGCATGTTGACCGATAAATACGGCCCGCGTATCACCTATGCTGCGCTGCTGTTCCTGGCCAGTTTCCCCTGCTTTATGTTTGCCCTGTCAACCGACTTCGTTCAGGCGGCAGTATCTCGCTTCATGCTGGGCTTTATTGGTGCCGGCTTTGTCGTGGGCATCCGCATGGTTTCAGAATGGTTCCCGGCGAATGAGCTGGGCACGGCTGAAGGCTTTTACGGCGGTTGGGGCAATTTCGGTTCTGCCGCTGGCGCGATGGCCCTGCCAACTCTGGCGCTTATCTTTGGCGGTGAAGATGGCTGGCGTTATGCGGTCGGTATTACAGGTGCTCTGAGCCTGATCTTCAGCTTTATTTGGTACAAAAACGTCAGTGACACTCCGAAAGGCAGCACCTATTTCAAACCAAAACGCATTGGCGGTATGGAAGTCACCAGTAAATCTGACTTTGTCTTCCTACTGATCATGAAGCTGCCAATGTACGCTGCACTGTCCCTGCTGACCTGGAAACTGTCTCCTGCAGGCGTTTCCATTCTGTCCGATATGGCGGCAACCGGTATCTATATCGGTCTGGCGGCTATATTTATTTATGACTGGTACGGTGCCTACAAGGTTAACAAAGAGATATTTACGACGCCGGTACCTGAAATTGAGCGTTATAAGTTCAAGCAAGTGGCTGTATTAAACGTCCTGTACTTCGCCACTTTCGGTTCTGAGCTGGCAGTCGTTTCCATGCTACCCCTCTTCTTTGCTGACACCTTTAGCCTGGACCCTGTGTATGCCGGTTTGGTGGCATCAGCCTATGCTTTTATGAACCTGATGTCGCGTCCGGGCGGTGGGTTTATCAGTGACCGTTTTGGTCGCAAGAAAACCCTATTGATCCTGACAGCGGGTCTGGCAGTAGGTTATGCCGTTATGTCCTTGATCGACAGTACCTGGCCACTGGTTATGGCTGTTGCCGCCGCGATGGTTTGTTCTTTCTTCGTCCAAGCCGGTGAAGGTGCCGTGTTCGCCGTAGTACCACTGATCAAACGCCGCCTGACCGGCCAGATCGCAGGTATGACCGGTGCGTATGGTAACGTCGGTGCAGTATTTTATCTGACCGTACTGTCCATGGTTGAATACAGTGCCTTCTTCACCGTTATCGCTGCTACAGCGGTGCTCGGCTTCGTTACCCTGCTGTTCCTTGAAGAGCCAAAAGGCCACATGGCTGAGGTGAAAGAGGATGGTAGCGTTGAGCTGATCAAGGTAACCTGACCCAAGCTTTACCCGGTGGTCTCTGACCACCGGGCTTTCATCCCTCTGTTTTCCTGATTGGTAGTGCTTAGATGAGCAAACAATCCCTGAAAGTGCGTTTTGGCGGCCGCTCTAGCGCCGGCGTTAAATCCATTAACCAGGATGCGTTTGCCGCTCATCTCCCCTCTGGAGCTGACCTGGATTACAAAGGCGCTGCAGCAGCGGTTGCCGATGGAGTCAGTAACTGTCAGGACTCTCATATCGCCAGCCAAACCAGCGTCACCAGCTTCCTGCAGGATTATTTAAGCACACCGCATAGCTGGAGCGTCAGTAACTCTGTGAGCCGGGTATTAACCGGACTGAATAGCTGGCTGCATCGGGAAAATCAACAACATACCCGGGAACAGGACAGTATGCTCTGTACCTTTTCCGCTGCGGTAGTGAAATCAAATACTCTGCACTGGTTTCATGTGGGTGACTCACGCATCTATCTGATGCAGGACAACTCACTGGAACAACTCACCCGGGATCATGTACGGCTCTCTTCCGGCCGCACAATTTTGACGCGTGCCATGGGTGGTGATCAGCATTTAGAAGTGGATTATGCCACCCGTCTGCTACAACAAGACGATATTCTGCTGCTTAGCACCGATGGTATTCATGAATATATCAGTAATCGTGATCTAAAAAAGATTCTCCACTCGGCCAAAGATGACCCGGAACAAGCTGCCGAGACCTTGATCGACACCGCCCTGAAAAACGGTAGCCAGGATAACCTTACCGCCCTGATCATTGTCGTTGACCAGCTACCGCTGGAGACTCTGGACGAAAGCCACGACCGGCTGCTGCAGCTGCCTATCCCTCCCGTACTGGCCGTGGGCAACAAAATTGATGATTATGAAGTGCTGGAAGTGATCTTCAGCGGCACCCGTAGTCATATGTATCTGGTAAAAGACCTGCACAGTCAGGAAAAGTATGTCCTGAAAGCGCCCTCCAGTAATTTTTCCGAAGACCCGCTGTATCTGGATGGTTTTATCCGTGAGGAGTGGGTTGGCCAGCACCTGGATAACCCCCATGTCATGAAAACCTACGCACCGCGGCGGGAAAAACGTTTCATGTACTATCTGGGTGAGCATATTCAGGGCATGAACCTGCGCCAGTGGATGGACGACAACCCTGCTCCCCCACTAGACGAAGTACGCAGCCTGACCCGGCAGATCATTCATGGGCTGCGTGCGTTTCAGCGTGCTGATATGGTGCACCAGGACCTGAAGCCAGAAAACATCATGATTAATCAGGACGGGCGGGTAAAGATTCTCGATTTCGGCACCGTGAAAATCGCCGGTGTAGAAGAGATGAACTCACCTCTGGATAAATCCATTCCCCAAGGTTCGGTTAACTATGTGGCGCCGGAATACCTGCTGGGCGAACCTGGCAGTTATCTGTCTGACATGTTCTCACTGTCTGTCATTGTCTACGAAATGATAACCGGCATGCTGCCCTATACTGAAATGTCCACCAGCCAGGCGCGGATAAACAGCTACAGCGACCTGAACTACACGCCCGCGCTACAGCACCGAAAAAATCTGCCACTGTGGGTAGAAGGCTGCCTGCGCAAAGCGCTGCAACCGAATCCACGTTTCCGCTATATGGCATTTTCAGAGTTTTTGCAGGATCTGACACAGCCCAATCAGGGTCTGTCCGATAAAGTCATGCAACAGCCGTTAATTGAGCGCAAACCGGTATTGGTCTGGCAATTGCTGGCGCTGGCGCTGCTGGTAGGGAATCTTCTGCAGTTAGCCTTTTAAATCCGACTGGATTTGATCAGGGGAATCCCCTACTAGCGGCTTAAGAATACCGCAGACGGTTTCAAGCTGCGTTAACAAGTTGCTGATATCCACATCTTCCCCCAGTGACAAACGTTCATCGACCTGGGTTGCCAACGCCTGCAAACGGAACGCACCCACATTGCCTGCGGCACTTTTCAAACGGTGTATAAATTTGCGTTTTTGCCCGTCCGGCTGGTCGCCCCCTGACACGCGCCAATAATCCAGTTGCGGCAAAATATCCTGCAAGAAACCCATGCAGACGCGCTGATAAGCTTCCAGCCCCAACCACTTATAGACGGTGTTATCCAGTTCAAAATCCGGCGAGCACTGCAGTAACTGACGCGCAGCATTAATATCAAGACCAGAAACATCAGACAGAACACTTAATTGACTCTCCACCGCTGCCTGAGGAGTCCTGTTCGCTTTAAGTACCGGTTGCCAGAATTGAATGATCACATTGAGCAACTTCAGCACATCCAGCGGCTTCGCCAGATGTGCATTCACCCCGGCTGCCTCGGCAGCAATCACATCTTCGTCCTGGGTTGCGGCCGACAATGCAATAATCGGCAGCTCTTTATGTGAATAACGCTGTCTGAACTCGCGAGTTGCAGTCAGCCCATCCATCACCGGCATCTGGATATCCATTAAAATCAGATCATATTTGACACCTGCCGACATCATCAGAGCCTGCTCACCATTTTCGGCAATATCGCAGCTTAGACCAAAACTACTGATCAGCTCTTTGACTACCAGTTGATTAGTTTTGCTGTCTTCCACCAGCAAGATCCGCGGCGGTGTACTATAGGCCAACTGATCACGCAGACGCCGTATCAGCTTATCGCGTATCTGAGCCCGATCTTCCTGCTTCTTGTTACCCACAACAACGACCCAACCCAACTGCTCCAAGACTGCTTGCAGTCCGCTATATGTCACCGGTTTATGTAATATACACATACCCGATTCATACAGGCTACTGGTGGCCAGTTGAGGTTCTGCAGAATGGCTGGTCAATACCACCACCCGTAATGGTGCGTTCGAATCCAGCAACTCATTATTTAATTTGAGACGCTGTATCAGATCCACACCACGCCCACCGGCCATTTGCCAGTCAATCATAACCACATCATAGGGCGTTTCACTGGCTTGGGTTTGCTGCACCAGATCCAGGCCGGCGGTTGCGTCAAATACGGATTGTACATCTGCCCCCCAGTGTTCCAGCATATGCACCAGGCCATTCGCCACCAGCGGCTGATCATCCACCACCAACACCCGTTTTGCAGCCAAATTGCTGTTTTCCAATGGAGCTAGACGCTCTACTGTCCGATAAGGCACACCCAATACAAAGCTAAACCGGCTACCCTTACTGAGACTACTTTCGATCTCAAGCTGACTGGAGAAAAGCGACAACATATAGTTAACAATGGCCAGACCAAACCCAGTACCACCCAGCTTGCGTGTAATCGACAAGTCACCCTGATCAAACGGTAGGGACAACTGGGACACTACTGCTGACTCAATACCCACACCGGTATCAATCACCTCAAACAGCAACTGGATGGTGGCGTTTTGTCGCGATAAAGCCCTGACCTTGATACGGACAGAGCCTTTAGCGGTGTACTTGATTGCATTGCTAAGCAGATTATTCAGTACCTGCAGCAACCGGAAACTGTCACTATAAATATCCAGATTCGCCAGTTCAGCGTCGTGTTCGAGGATCAGCTCTAAATCTTTCAGTTCAGCGGAGGTGGCAAACAGCTGAACGGTCTGTTCCAGGATTTCAGTCAGGTTAAAATAGCGCGGATGTAAAGCCACTCGTCCGGCTTCAATATTATTGAAGTCCATCAGATCATTAACCACCTTGCGCAAGTCTTCTGTCGATGCGGCAATAAAATCCAGGCGCTGCTTCTGATCAGGTTTGAGGTCAGTTGACTGCAGCAGCTCGACCATGCCGAGTACCGCGGTGACCGGCGTCCTTATCTCATGATTCAAATTAGCTAAAAAGCGGGATTTATAGGCGCTGGCCGATTCTGTATGCCGCAACTGTTCCTGAAGCTTAAGCAGTAACTTGCGACGCTGCTGCTCACTTCGCCGAACCCAGAAGACAAAAGCCGCAGAAATGCCTAACAACAGTGCTAAGTACCACAGTGCCCTAGAGATGACCTCATGGTGCAACGCCGTCACCGCTGCAGGCTGAATATATGCCAACATAAACAGACGATATTCTGTGGCAAAAATTTGATTGAGCGGCAACTCCTGCAATAGCTCAAACGGACTGTCATCTGGCAAACGTTTGCCACGCTGGAGCGCGACCAATTTGGCGAACTGCTGTGGTGCTTCAGTCGCCATAGAGCGCCCAGAGTTGTGCAGCAGATCATGCCAATTTAGCTCCGGATGTTCGGTATGTAACTTCCAACTACCATACTGATCAACCACTTGCAGCATGATGTGTTCATCAAAACTTGACGCCAGATCGGCAAACAATGACGTTACATCGAAGTTCAGTACCATCACACCGCGCAGCTCACCCGAAGCGGTGCGATCAGGGCTCGCTAATCGCAAGGTGGGTTGATAAGGCTCAACAATATGGCCAAATTCAACATTGAGATCAAAATTTGAGGCATAAACCTGGTCGGATTGCAGCTTTATCGCCTCGCGAAAATAATAGCGGTCGGATTTATCCTGCAAAATGGTACTGGCAACTATCTGGCTGGCTTCCTGCCTGCCACTGACGGCACGATTAAAGCGCAACTTTTCCTGCCCGTGCGCATCCAGCCACCGCGCTTGCACCAGCTCCGGCATATCACTAAATATTTGACTGAAAAGCCGCTGGCTGATGTCCTGTTCTGGGTTGCCCGCTTCATTAAAGAGGCCACTCTCGACACTTGCCAGCTTTAAGCTGATCAATTTCGAGGAGTAACGCAATAACCGATCACTGAAAAGGGCCCAGTCGCGCGCGGCTTCACTTCGCAGGGTCTGCCGAAGCTGTTCCGTCCGCTGCTCGAGATCAGACTGATACAACTGCCAGCAGGCAAACAAGGACAAACACAGCAACAGAGTTCCCAGCATCAAGGCGCTGGCGCGGCGGAATAGCTCCATGGGCATAGCGATCAGTCCTGGTTATGCTGCAATTATTCAATCTCAGATGTAGAAGATTTTTCCCTAACCGCTTTTTCCAGATAACTTTTCACCAGCGGTGAAATATTACCAAATTCAATATCGCGGCCATTTTTAATATGTGCACGAACCCGCATCAATACTCGAACCGGGCTGACCGATTTCACGACATAGTCTACCGCACCCGCCTCAAACGCCTGTATTTCGAACAATAAATCATCAAAACCCGTGAGAAAAATAATCGGTATCTGTTGGGTTTTAGGCTCTTCCTTTAGCCGACGACACACTTCAAAGCCCGACATATCGGGCAGATCCGCATCCAGCAAAATAAGCTCTGGCTGGGCCGCAATAGCGCTCGCAATTGCTTGCTGACCATTTTCGGCGGTCAGCACATCTACGCCCGCTTCAAGCACTGAGGTGAGCAACGCCAGCGCAGAGAGTTCATCATCGACGACTAAAACTTTTGGTTTCATGAGAAAGCTGCCTCAAATTGGCAATGTAGAAGAGAACGACAACTAAGAAGATTGCTGGGTAAGCAGCGCAATATACGCTTCAGTATCCACTGATGCAGGCGTTAATGCCTGGTACCAGTAATCAACACCCCATTCCGCCAGTTCATTTCCGGCCATGTCAGTGCCTGTCGCTACCAGCATACGCGAATTCATATGATGTAAAAAGCTGCACAGCGCAGCACGCCAAGTCTGCACCGTGGCTGTTAAAGCATCACCGGGCTGACATATATCTGAAGATAGAATAGCCAAATTAAAATTCAACTCACTTAACCAGCTATGCAAGCTCAGCGATTCACCGATACCCTCAACTGCCAGGCCGTAACCCAAGCCGGACAAATAACCCAGCTGCGCAATCAAGTCCGGTTGTGCATCACGAATGTCCTGAGCGGTTAATTGGAGCCAGATCAGCTCCACGAGATCAGGATAAGTCTGTTGCTTGGCTTTCATAAATCGCACCACATCAGGTGCCATAAGGTGTGCAGGCTTAACCGCAATAGTCAACGGTAGGCGAACAATATCAGCTGCCTTTCGGTCAAAATATGCAAACAGCTCCGACAACTTCAGCATTGTCATTTCGGTACTTTCCGCGCCCTCGGGCAGAGCAGAATTTAACGTCGCTTGCGGTTGCAAGCTAACCAGTGCCCCCGCCACCTGTTGACTGCCGATTGCATAATAGGGGGAGAACCGAAGACTTAATTGATCCAGCCCAGCGTTATCTGGCAGCGCAAGTGCGACAGAAGCGTCAGAACTCAGGTCATCTGCCTGCGACGCTGTTTGATAGACACAAAACTGATTTCGACCTGACTCCTTGGCCTGATACATCGCTTGATCCGCTGTATTCATCAACGCCTTTGCATGAATAGCATCGTCAGGATAACTGGAAATCCCGATACTGACAGAGCAATGATAGGTTGTACCCTGCAGCAAATACGGAAGGCCCAGGCTGGTAACCAACTTGCTAGCCACTATATTCTTGGCCGTGTCGCTGAGACTTCCGTTGAGCACAACCACAAATTCATCACCCCCGATACGAGCAATAAAATCGGCTTTTTTCAGGTTATGCTGTAACCGCTGACTGACATGGACTAACACCTGATCACCAAGCGCATGCCCGAAGTTATCATTCAATGCCTTGAAATTATCCAGGTCGGCAAACAATAAGGTTAATCCTTCACCCGTTCGTTGGGCCTCACTGAAGCTTTCCATAAAGTAGCGATCAAAGCCGGCACGATTATACAACCCGGTAAGGGAGTCGGTTTCAGCACTGCGCTTAAGCGCATTCTCCCTGGCCATTTGCGCTTCAATATTTTCCAGTATACATATCCGGACCGCCTCATCAGGATTGGTCGCTTCAGGATCGGCATCAACCACTTTTAGCTGAGCATGGATATGCTGCCCAGTCAGGTCTCTCACCAGCACCCGCCCCTCCCAGAAGGTAGCATCAACCAGAGTGTCGTTGATCGCACGTTGCAGCATATCGCTGCGGTTAAACAGCTGCTCCATCGAACGACCAACCACTTCACGATCAGCAAGCCCTGATAGTTCACAAAAACCGGGATTCACCGATATAACGATGCCATTGCCATCAGTAATAAAAATGGCCTGACGGGCATATTTGAAGGCAGCCTGATAGATATTCAGTTCCCGGTTAAGAAACAGCAAATTATCCCGCGAACAAAATGCCAAGGCATAATAAAGCTTACCGGCGTACTCAAAAGCGTGCTTATAGACGACAAAATCATTTGGATGCGTGATCATCAAGCGGATTTCGAGACCGCTGGCACTGTCCCCCTGTAACCAGCGGATGAAATCACCATATGGACTGGCAATGCACTTCCCCAGACTCAGTATGGATTGTTCTCGCTGCCCCCGTAACAGGTTGATAATAGACGTAGCAGCCTGGTTGGCATAACAAATACATAGCCGCTCATCGGTAACAAGCAGCGGCAGAGGACTATGCAGTAAGGACTTGACGGCAAAACCGACACCATCGAACCCATCATCAGACTTGGTCGTCCGCGGCACGCCTGTGACCTTAGCCAGCCCTAAAAGCGCATTGGTAATAGCGTCATCATTTTCCAGCATTAACTCTCGACGTTCTCCGCGGCAAAGAAAGTAACCAGAATCTGTTTGGCCATGCCAGTGATCTCACTCATTTCATATATCGCGTGATTCGCATGAATTTTGAGGAATTTTTTCGTGCCCTTCAGTTTTAAACGATAGGTCAGTGGGTAGGTCTGCCCTGCTTTAGCTGATGACTGGAACTGAGTGAACAATGCCTGTAACTGTTTACGATCAGCACTGTGACACAGTTTTAAGAAATCATCTGTGTTAATTTCGTCCAGATCATCCTGCGAATAACCAAGCAGCTGAGTAAAGCGCGGATTGATAAATGCCAGCTGCTGATCATGTACATCATAAATATATGCGGCATTCATGCTGCTATTCAGGATGAAATTAATTTTATCCTTATGCTCAGAATTATTCCGCTCGTACACAACCTTCTCAGTGATATCCGTCATACTGCCCATGACCTTGACTGCCTGTTTAAGGTCATTAAAAGACACCAGTGCTTCCAGCGAGATAACCTTGAGCCCCGTCTCACCAACCGGTGACTTAAAGACAAATGGCTGTTTAACTTTATTTTGCAGCAGGCCCTTAAGGTGCTCTTCCAGGCGATTGCGATCATCAGCATGGGCTAAGCCGATAAAGGCTTCAAATGAAGGATGAAACACACGCTCATCCAGGCCAAAGATCCGATAACAACCACGGCTCCAGGTAAATTTACGGCTGGACACCTCCCACAACCAAGACCCAGTGCGACCGATTCGCTCCGCTTCTTCTAACAGGCTGTTGGACTGCTCAAGTTCGTTGCGCAGCTGTAAGAGTTCTGCTTGTTGCTGCTCTTTATCTTCATAAGCGACACGCAGCTCAGAGTAGGCTGTTTGCAGCTCTTCATTGGTGGATTGCAGTTCTTCGTTGGTAGTCTCTAACTCTTCATTGGAGCTCTGCAGCTCCTCATTGGAGCTTTGCAGCTCCTCATTCATGGATTGCATCTCTTCGTTGGAGGTTTCCAACTCTTCGATGACATCCTGCAGTTGTTCTTTGGTTTTAACCAGCAAGCGCTGCTGTTCCTGCACCATGGCTTCGTTGGCGAGGTCTCCCTCTTGGTTCACCATAGGGATATTCATCGGATCTTCGATCTGGCTGAATATCAGGGTCAGATTGCCCAGCGGATTCTCTTTTACAATTCGGATCAATAACAGCTTAACCCAGACATCTTCACCATCGATCACCAGAGCGTGGAAGCCCGTATCAGCCTTCTCTTTGCCACACTCCAGTGAATGCAAGGCAGAGCGCAACTCCACCGTCAGCTGAGGGTGCATATTGCGGAATATATTATTGGTTGGCAGCCCCTGCGGTCGCACTAATAGGGGGTTTTGCCCCTCAGTAAAGATAATGTCATGGTTTTCATTAATCAGAATTGCATGCGGCAGCACCAATTGTTGCAGACGTTCAATAATCAGCTCCACAAACTGATCATCGAGCTTTTTAGTGGCACCGGTTTGACGGGAAGGCGGATGTTCCACCAGGTCAACATAATCGGCCAAAGGTGGGCGGCGCTTGTTATTGCGTTCTGGTGGCAGTTTTTTACCAATATAAACACTTTCATAGATCTTTCCGGACTTCACCAGCGGCCTAAACTGCTCCTGAAAAACACCGATAGACTCCGACTGCCCCAACATCATCAGCCCCTTGGGGTTGAGCGCATAATGGAACGTAGGAAATATCTGACGCTGTAACTCAACTGTGAAATAGATCATCAAGTTACGGCAGGTAATAAGATCAAGGCGCAGGAAAGGTGGATCACTGTTCACGTCATGGATCGAGAAGATCACCATCGCCTTGATCTGCTTGATCACCTCATACTGGTCACCTTTAACCAGCAGGTACTTCTCCTTCATGTATCTTGGCAGGTTCTGAATCGCCACCTCCGGGTAAACCCCGTTACGAGCATAATCAATTGCCTGCTTATCAATATCTGTCGCGAATATCTGAATTTTATAATCGACGATTTTATCGCCCAGAATTTCACTGATCATCATCGACAGTGAGTAGGCTTCCTCACCGGTAGAGCAACCTACCGACCAGACCCGGAGCACCTTCTCTTTCTTATTATGTACATAGTGTTTGAGCTCAGTGTTGAGTTGCTCAAACGCGCGCCCATCACGGAAAAAAGAGGTCACACCGATCAGCATATCCTGGAACAGGAAGGTCACCTCATCCAAATTCTTGTTCAGATACTTGAGGTACTCTTCCGCCTTGCGGATTTTCAACGTGGTCATGCGACGTTCGATACGCCGCAAAATGGTGTTTTCTTTATATAGGCCGAAATCCACATCACAGTGTTTTTTCAGCAGGCGGATAATGCCATTGTAGGTTTCCCGTGCCATCGATTGCTCACTGTCGATAGCCCGATTTTGCCGAAACATCATGTAGTTGAGCAGTTCATCGCCAATTTGAGTGGCGGGAATAATCAAATCGACATTACTGGAGTTAATGGCAGCATTTGGCATGCCATCATATTTGGCACTGGAAGGTTCCTGCACGATGCCCAGGCCGTTTTCGCCCTTGATCGCCCTGATGCCACGGGCACCATCACTACCGGTACCGGACAAAACAATACCAATGGCATGTTCACCTTTGACCAGAGCGATAGATTCAAACAACATATCTACTGATGGGCGCGGTTTGTAACGCACGTCTGGGTAACTGGTTAGCTTGATGGTATCGCCGGGATACAGCTCGATATTATGATTCGGAGGGCATATGTATATCTGCCCGGCACGCAAAATATCACCATCCTTAGCTGCACAAATGGCCAATGTGGAATCTTTCTCCAACAGATCCACCATCATACTGCGATAAGAAGGCGACAGATGTTGTGCCACGATAAAGCTCATTTTGATGTCAGGCGGCAGATTTGACACCATACTCTGTAATGCTTCTAGGCCACCGGCACTGGCCCCCACACCAACCACAATCAGCGAACTTTCCGGGTCGACGGCAGCAGGCCTCTCCAGAGGCTGGTCTTTTTTATCTATCTCAACTGACGGTTCTATATCAGGCATTTTTTCAGTAGGTAACTCTGCCTGTTCCAGTCGCACATCATCGCCACGCTCCTGTGTGACATTTTGCAAATCCGTTTCTGTATTATTGTCAGTCATACCGATTCTCTTAGGCAGCACACCTGATTTGAAAGCGGCCTGTTTATAGATAAATTGAATACACTCAGAACCACCCCCGCTCTGAGTCAAAGTTATCCAGGGAAATCAATGAATGAGTATAAGCCAACGGAAATTTATATATAAGCATACGATGAAGTTCAAGTAGCTCTTGTATCTCATAAATCGATCGCGCACCAAAACTGGGCAATGATTGTGCAGTCGCATCATAAACAAGCCAGTTAGGGCTTGATTTATTGCACAAAAAAGCACCAATAAAACATAAAATACTGTTTTATAAGAATTTAAATAATATGGCACACTACATGCTTTATTAAAATCAGTTCACTTCCAATGTCGGAAGCCGCATTACTTTTTTACCGAGAATTAAGAACAAAGGCGTTCTACTCCAGCAGACAACTGCTGAGGGAAGAACGCCTTTTTTTATTTACGGGGTCTGACATTACATGAGACAACATCTGGTCATAATTGGAAACGGGATGGCAACAGGCCGCCTGCTGCAACTCCTCATGGAGCGCAGTCCGGGCCTGTTCGACGTCACTGTTTTTGGTGAAGAACCGGGTGGTAGCTATAACCGGGTATTGCTCTCTCCTCTACTAGGCGGTGAAAAGACACTGGATCAGGTCATGACCCTGTCCACCTCCTGGTATGCCGATCACGGTATTGCTTTGCATAGCGGCGACCCTGTCGTTCGTATTGATCGTGCCCACAAACAGGTTATTAGCGAAAAAGGCCTGCATATTCCGTATGACAAGCTGATCATTGCCACCGGCTCTTACCCCACTCAAGTACCCATTCCTGGCCTGGAAAAAAACAACGTCATGAGTTTCCGCACCCTGAAGGATGTGGAACGGATGCAACAGCTTGCTGCCAACAAGAAAAATGCAGTGGTTGTTGGTGGTGGTTTTCTGGGTTTGGAAGCGGCTGAAGGCCTGCGCCGCCTAGGCATGAAAGTCACCGTGCTGCAGCGCGCACCCTGGTTGTTAAATAATCAATTAGATAAAACCGCTGCTGGCCTGCTGCAAACCGCGCTGGAAAGTCGCGGCATGCAATTCCGTCTTGATGCCATTACCGAAGAAGTTCAGGGCGAGGATGCCGTGGATTCTGTACGTATGGCCGACGGCGAAATAATTCTTGCCGATCTGGTAGTTACCGCCATCGGCATTACACCGAACACAGCACTGGCTAAGGATGCCGGGCTGAGTTGCCAGCGTGGCATTCTGGTCGATGCAAAGATGCAGACCAGCGACGCTGACATATATGCCCTGGGTGAATGCTGTCAGCACCAGGAGCAGATTTTTGGTTTGGTTGCGCCCATCTGGCAACAGGCGGATGTGCTAAGCCAAAACTTCGCGGGCAACGATGTCCTTTACCGTGACGAAGCAGTTGCCACACAGCTCAAGGTGAGCGGTGTTGAACTCTTCTCCTGCGGTTCCCTGACAGATGCCGAAGACACCGAAACACTGGTCTATCGGGATCTGCAACACAACGAATATCGCAGACTCTGGCTGCGCAACAACCGCTTGGTCGGTGCCGTACTCTACGGCGATGTCCGGGAAGGACAGTGGTATTTCGACCAACTGAAACAAAACAACGACCTGAGTGCCGACAGAGCACAGCTGCTTTTTGGTAGCCCATTCTGTACGTCGCAAACTCAGGCAGAAAATCTGGGTATATCTATGAGTAAACGTCAGTTAGTTGTTATCGGTAATGGCATGGTAGGCCACCACTTTGTGGAAAATTTCGTCACCAGTGGTGTGGCTGCCGACTACGAAATTCATATCCTTGCAGAGGAAGACCGTGCCGCGTACGACCGCGTGCACCTGTCCGAATACTTCGGTGGCTCCACCTATGAAGACCTCTGTCTGGTAAAAGACAATTTTTATGAAGAACATGGTGTTCACCTTCACCTGAATGAAGGTGCAGCACAGATCGATCGCGATGCAAAGCAGGTCTTCACCGAGCAAGGCACCTACCCTTACGACACACTCGTTCTTGCAACAGGTTCTTACCCGTTTGTCCCCCCAATACCGGGTAATGATGGTGAGGCCTGCTTTGTCTATCGCACCCTGGAAGACTTGGATAAGATTCGCGCTAGCGCTGAATCCTCCAAGGTGGGTGTGGTAGTTGGCGGCGGCCTGCTGGGTCTTGAAGCAGCCAACGCTCTGAAATCACTGGGACTAAAAGCCCATGTCGTGGAGTTCGCACCACGTCTGATGCCAGTACAGCTGGATGAAGATGGCGGCGAACTGCTGAAGCAAAAAATTGCGGCCCTGGATGTAGACGTCCACTGCAACAAAGCAACAACTGAAATCGTCGCTGGCGAGACGTGCCGCTATCGCATGAACTTCAGTGATGGTTCACATCTCGAAACCGACCTGATCCTGTTCTCTGCCGGTATTCGCCCACAGGATGCCCTGGCACGCAGTTCCGCACTTACCATTGGCGAACGCGGCGGCATCATCGTTGATGACCAGTGCCTGACATCCGATGAAAACATCTACGCTATCGGCGAATGTGCTCTGTGGAATAACCAGATCTTTGGCCTGGTAGCGCCGGGCTACACCATGGCAAAAGTCGCCGTATCCGCTATTAATGGTGACAGCGACAACCTGTTTACCGGCGCTGACATGAGCACCAAGCTGAAACTACTGGGTATGGATGTTGGCTCTATTGGTGATGCCCATGGCCGTACACCAGGCAGCATCAGCTACCGTTACCTGGATGAAGATGAGCAGACCTACTACCGCATCATCGTCTCCGAAGACCGCAGCAAACTGCTGGGTGCAGTACTGGTCGGTGACAACAGCAAATATGACACGTTGCTGCAGTACGCCCTGAACGGTATTGATCTACCGGAAAAACCACAGGCGCTGATCCTGCCTTCAATGGACGGCGCTGCGGCACCGACCCTAGGCCCGGATGCACTACCAGATACTGCCACGATCTGTTCATGCCTTAACGTTACCAAAGGGCAAATCTGCTGCTCCATTGATAGTGGCGCGACCTCGGTGGCTGACGTCAAGGCAGAAACCAAAGCAACCACCGGTTGTGGTGGCTGTGCTGCCATGCTGAAAAACCTGGTGGATCACGAGCTGGAAAAACGCGGCGTTGAAGTATGCAAAGACATCTGCGAACACTTCCCGTATACCCGCGAAGAGCTGTACCACATTGTTCGGGTTGAGGGCATCCGTAGCTTCCACGACCTGATCCAGAAACACGGCAAAGGCCTGGGTTGTGATATTTGTAAACCCGCCACCGCTTCCATCATGGCTTCCTGCTGGAACGAGCACATCATGGATGAACCGCTGGTTGCCCTGCAGGATACCAACGACACCTTCATGGCAAACATGCAGAAAAACGGTACTTACTCCATCGTACCGCGTGTTGCCGGCGGTGAAATCACCCCTGACAAATTGATCGTGCTGGGTGAAGTCGCCAAAAAATACAACCTCTACACCAAAATCACCGGTGGCCAGCGTATCGACCTGTTTGGTGCACAGATACATGAACTGCCGTTGATCTGGAAAGAGCTGGTTGATGCCGGTTTTGAAACCGGTCATGCCTATGGCAAATCGGTACGTACCGTAAAATCCTGTGTCGGCAGCACTTGGTGCCGTTATGGTGTTCAGGACAGTGTCGGCATGGCGATCGACATCGAAGACCGCTACAAAGGCCTGCGCTCACCCCACAAACTGAAATTTGCGGTTTCCGGCTGTACCCGTGAATGTGCGGAGGCACAGAGCAAAGACATCGGGGTAATTGCCACCGAGAAAGGCTGGAACCTGTACGTATGTGGTAACGGCGGTATGAAACCACGCCATGCTGATCTATTTGCCACCGACCTGGATGACGACACCCTGATCAAATATATCGATCGCGTACTGATGTTCTACATCAAAACCGGTGATCGCCTGCAACGTACCTCCGTCTGGATGGATAACCTGGAAGGCGGTCTGGACTACCTGCGCGAAGTAGTCATCGAAGACAAACTGGGTATCTGTGAAGAACTTGAAACACAGATGGCACACGTGGTTTCAACCTATCAGTGCGAGTGGAAATCCACCATTGAGGACCCGGAAAAACTCAAGCGTTTCCGTACCTTCGTTAACGATGACGAGCGTGATGATCCACAGATCGTAAACATCATCGAACGCGACCAGATTCGCCCGGCCTGATTGTGAGGAAAGAAACCATGACTGCAAATCCTAATACTGTGTGGACAAAACTGTGTACCAAGGCCGACCTGATCCCGTTTTCCGGGGTCGCAGCCTGGCACGAAGACCAGCAGGTAGCACTGTTCTACCTGCCTGGAAATGATACTGAAGTGTTTGCCATCGGCAATCACGACCCGTTCAGCGGCGCCAATGTACTGGCACGCGGCATTGTCGGCGACCTCAAAGGTGAGCTGGTTGTCGCATCACCGCTGTACAAACAACACTTTTCCCTGACCTCTGGCGCTTGCCTGGAGGATGCTGGGACACGGGTACCGGTTTGGCCGGTTCGCCTGAAGGGTGACGATGTCGAGATCGTGTCAGCCTGAGGCTGACACTCATGATACTACCCGCTCACGGATGAGCTTCCTGCCCCTTAGGTAGTCATACCCCTACCTTTGGGACTACTTGCCCACTTTCTGACATTGCTGGGCTTTTTGACCGCTACCCTTGGGTAGCGGTTTTTTTATCGGCGGCAGCAAACTCCGCAAATTTAAACAGATGCTGTTGCAAATAAATTCACGCTTCATTAAAAACATTCATTTTATTTGCAAAAAGTTTCATCTGTCTCATACAGCACCTTACCTGCAAATGTTGTTAGAATTGCCGAAGTTTTTACCGGCCAGCGAAAGAATGGATAATGAATACGGATCTCAGAGAAAAATTTACCGACCCTACGCGTGGGGTCTACCTGTTTGGCACCACACCTCCTAAACAGGGCACATCAGCGGAAAAAATGACCGAGATCGCTGACAAACTGCTCGCCCGGCTCCAGTCTCTGGAGTTTGATGGCATGATTGTCTACGACATCCAGGATGAAAGCAGCCGGATTAACACTCCGCGCCCATTTCCGTTTATGCATACCCTGGACCCACGCGTGTATTCCCGCTTGCTGCGGGAGCGCTCCGGCCGACCGGTAGTCACCTATAAAAGCGTTTCTCAGCGCGATCGTGCAGCGTTTACCGACTGGCTCAACGAAGCCTGGCAGGAATACGGGATACGAGATATTGTCCTGGTTGGCAGCCCCTCATCAGAGGGGGAAATCAAACTGAGCCTGAATGATGCCTACAGCACCCTGATCGCACAGCCACTGCCCTATCAATTGGGCGGAGTCACTATCGCTGAACGGCATGCAAAAAAAGGTAACGAACACCAGCGCTTGATCAGCAAGGGCCAGAATGGCTGCGAGTTCTTCGTCTCGCAGGCCGTTTACAACCCTCAAGCCACAATCGATATGCTGACCAGTTATGCCCGGGAATGCAAAACACTGGGCTTAACCCCGCAGCGGGTCATTCTCACCTTTACCCCCTGCGGCAGCGCAAAAACGCTGGAATTCATGGAGTGGCTGGGGATCTCTGTGCCACAAGCCACCAACATTCGCATTTTGGATGCTGAAAACCCGCTGCAGGAATCGATCCGAATCTGTCGCAGCAACCTGGAACAGATTCTTGAAGCAGTACTGCCTTTGGGTATCCCCCTCGGCCTCAATATTGAGAGCCTGACCAATCGCAAAGAAGAGATTGAAGCGTCGGTTCAGCTATTCAAGCTGTTAAAGTCAATTGTGGACCTACGCCTGGCAGAAGCTCAGCTATAAGTCTATTTTGTGCAGCGCACAAAAACAGCTGTGATTTCTATTCCAACTGGAGTAGATTAAACGGACAACATTTAACCAATGGAGCCGGTTATGAACATTGTTAACCTTATTTGTGCCATTCTGTTACCACCACTGGGTGCCTACCTCCAGGTAGGTGCCACCAAGCACCTGGTCCTTAATTTGATCCTTACCTTCCTTGGCTGGTTACCTGGTATCGCCCACGCTGTCTGGCTAGTCGTAACCAAACAAAGAGGCTAACCGTACCGTTCATGACGGACAGGTCCCTGTCCGTCAGCATTACATGACCCGCGATGTGCTATCAATTATTCAACGGCTATAACGTCAGATGAGGTTTTCAGCTTTCTACCATTTCGTTTTTCTACGATCTTAGGTACGCATAGAGTGTCATTTTCATAGATAACAACACAATCCAAACACTGAAAGCATTCGTCATAATCAATAGTGCCATCACGCTTAATCGCTTCATACTGGCAACTCTTTTTGCATAACTGACATGGGCTTCCACATTCAGAGCGGCGCACTAACCAGTCCCAAAGCCTGAATTTACCCATGATTGCCATAACCGCACCTAGTGGACAAAGGTATCGACAATAGCCTTTGTAAATAAATGCGCTAAAACAAACAGTTAAAATGGCCCAAAGCACAAAAGGCCAGTAACGCACGAAATACAGCGTGATGCTTGTCTTGAACGGTTCAATTTCAACCAAACGATCTGTCCATACAGGGGAAATACACGCAGCCACTAAAATCAAACATAGAACGCAGTACTTAACACGTTTGAGCCAGCAATCTAGCCTATCACTTGGCTCATATGGCTTGAGGCTAAAAAATGCCATACCTTTACTAAGCATTTCTTGCATTGCTCCAAAAGGACATAACCAACCGCAAAAAGCCCCACGTCCCCAGAAGAAGAACGTTGATATGACAAAAATCCAGAGAGTTAATGTCATAGGGTCATATAAAAAGAAATGTAGGTTTCCGCCTGCAGATAGCGCTTGCATTGCACCGGTTATATTTACGATAGATAGCTGGCCTTGGGCATACCATCCAATGAAAAGTAAGGTAAAAATTAAGTATGAAAATCGAATCCGCTGAAAAGTTATAGGCTGCTTAAGCATCCATTTCGGCATAGATAATATGTATATCAATACCACCAAACCAATGACCAAAATAAAAACATCCCATTGGCGTTTATACCAAATAGAAACCCATGTTTTATTTCCACCATCAGCTTCAAAATAATAATTTTCAGGTACAATATAACTAAAAAAAAGGCTATTAGATAAAGTAGGCGCCTGCGACAAGCCATCGCCATTTATAGATAATTCGAAATCTAGAGGTAAGGCAATATCGATACCAGAAGTATCGATGATTTTATACACCATCCAATCCGCATCTTTAAGGCTCAAGGGCAGTTTTACCTTGTAGTCCATCTCATAAAGGTCAGTACGGTCATCAAAATCCAAATCACGCATCTCGACGGGCAACCCTTCTTGCCGTAGCAAAAGCCTGTCAGAGATGCCACCTCGCAAAGTATTGTCATGCTTAAAGGAATACCGCCCCGTACTAACAACTAATATCGCATGATCTCCAGTATCAAGATTATCCTGCAAAAAAGCCCAAGCTTCCGGCGAAAGTACATTTTTTCCGATCGTAGGTATAGCAAGATCCATCACATACAGCTCAATCAGTGGACCTTCCGACAGCTGATCAGCTTTTGCTCCTCCACCTGCAACGCGAGCATCCACAGATAGCGTTTTTACTGTTTGGTTGTCGACCACTTTTCGTTTGATCAGACCTGACGCTAACAAAGCTTGCCAACCCATTTCCTGAAAAAGTTCAGTATCAATTTTAGCAATCAAGTCTGGATCTTTGCCGCCACCAAAACCTAACCGTGCACGGGCAACTTTTAACGCAGAAGACAACAATGTTTGATTAAGTATTCGGATAGAGGCCGTTGCACCTGAAATACCATCAAGGTAAGTATTTTTACCATCACTCGGTTTTCTCTGACCTTGATTTTCGTTAAATTTAATGTTGTGCATTAGGGACAGACCTTTATATTGCTCTATAAATTCGAACATAGGCTTTTCCCCTACTCCACCAACAAACATAGGCTCTCGATGAAATAATACCTGCACATCCAAAAAACTTCCTTCCGTATCGATCACAACCAATAAATTATATGGCACGCCCATAAATCCTGGAATTACAGAGTAATTAATCGACTCATAAATATACCCAATTAAGTTCAATCCAGTAACCTCATGTTTCATGAGTGGCCATAACTCAAGCTCTGGATCTTTATCACCCACTTCGTAAGGTTCTGGGAACAATGAGGTCAACTTCACTTTATTCATAACGCTCACCACCTTAATACTGGAACTTTCAACTGAGCCAGCAGTAAAAGCCGTAGGGGCGTATAACAAAAAAAGTGGCAAGAGGCACAACAAGCGAGACATCAACATTACCAAGATCATCCGAAATAGCAGCGAGTGGCCAGCGCCTAAACCTAAGCGCTGGGCAAGCTTGATATGTACAAGATAGTCGGCAAATATATGTCAGAATTTTGTAAGAAAAATGCAAATATATTGCTAAAAAAACTTAAGAATCAATAATTTTAAAGCGGCTTGGGATAACGATAACCTTGTCCATGTACCGTTTCGATGAGAACTACACGTTCACGTTTAGGATCGATTTTATTCCGAAGAGTAAGGATATGCTGCTCTAAAGATCGGCTATTGGGCACAAATTCACGTCCCCACCCTACGTTATAAAGCTGATCTTTAGTAATGACTACATCTGGATTTTCAGCTAGGTAGACTAATAACCTCAAGTCCCTTTGGCTTATATTTGCCTGATACTGACCACGCCTGACAAACATACGCTTAGAGTCTATCTCCATATCACCCATATGAATAATATGTGGTGAAGATGATTCCATTTCCGGCGCGCCCTCCCTTCCCAACGAATTATCATTAAATCTTCTTTTAATAAAAAACTTAAATATCAATCCAATTAAATATACGCTTAAAAGCGTGACACATAACACCCCTACCAATATAGCCAGATTATATTTTAATGCGGATACACTACCTTTAGTGAAAATACTTGCTACCAATTCCGCTTTAGATACATTAATTGTACTCGCCAGTTCATCAGCACTTACAAGAAGACAAATCGAAAAAGACAGCTTATTACAGTAAAAAATCCTATCAGCATGGATATCAAAAGCTTCTAAAGCAGGTTGTACCTCTACATTTCGCAAATATTCAAGACGACTTTTGTTATGCGCAATAACAGCATCGAAAATATGAGGGGTATCTTCCGGATCGGGAAATATAGTCTTGCTGTCACTCCAAATGCCTATGGCTTGAATTAACGGAGAGGCTGCTTGATGCAATCGTACTTCAGTAAGTGCACGCTCTACTGCAAATTTTTCAATTAACAAACTTTGTTGGTGCAATATACCAACAGCAGCTGATTTTACAGCCTCATTCTCAGCTGAGCTGATGGGGCTATAACAATACAGAACCACCATAAAAGCACGCAACAAAAAAGACAATAATATTCGAAAAATCATACACGTATGAACCTGACAAACACATGAACATCATATCAGATTAAACTAGGTAATGAATGAGAGCAACGGTACTAAATATGAAAAATACATATTCATGCGACCCAAGCAAGAATTTTAAGTCTTTAATAAAGTAATAATTGCTTGTTCTGCCGCTTCCGGGTTACGGTCAAGTTCTTGTTGAGCAAAAACACGTACTGCTATCTCATGATCGACAAGATATTTAAAAAATGCTTTATGTTTTTCATCAGCCTGGCTCTCAAGCCTTTCGAATAAAATAAAATAGCCTTTTGTTTCAAATAAAATTATATTCAAAACCAAACGCCATGGAAAAAATGGAAATATAGCTCCAATTATTTTACCTTTAAACGAAGACAACACAGACAAAGGCAAACCAATATTTTCACTTTCGTAATATTCAGCCACACACTGCTTGGTCTGACTCTCTAGCTGCCAAAGCAAACCTGCTTTTCTTTTTTTATCCCCAGAAGACAAAGTAAAAGCAGACTTAAATGCCGCTTCACCATAAACCTCTGACAAAAAAACCGTTCTCATTTCCTTTGTTGCTTTTATTTTATTCATTTTATACTACTCCTGAAAAGTCCATAAATTTTTTATTTTTTGAGAAGTCTGTATAAAACAGCAAAAAGTAACGAAATTTGCCAGAAAGATAAAAGAAAGTTGCCAGTTATTCGCAAGAACCAATTATGGCGATTGATTTCATTTTTCTAGCCCTGCAATCTTAACTTAGATTTTGAGGGTCAACATGCAACAACCAAATAACCTTAGATATTATTAAGCGGGGCAACGGTAAAGTGACCACATTTAAAAGACCTTTAAAACGGAGAAACAAAGTCGGTTACAGGCATCAGCCCAGAAGCAAAAATTCAGGCATCAAAGATGCGTGAAGCCAGTTCGCTGATTACAACATCAAATCGCCATTTAAAAATGGCGTCCGCTTTATTTAATGCCAGACAAGATCTGACTTCACGGCTGTAAGGTCAGTTAAGTCGCATGAGTCTACAGGGCTTAAAGCAATGCATTCGAGATAACGCACCCCAGCATAGGAGCAGGATCATAGCTCATGAAACACCTAAAAACCCGCTGTTTAATAAAAGCTGGAACCCGGCAGGCAGCCAATTGTAGGTATGTTGCAGACAGATGCATTACGATAGTGCGTGACAAGTTGAACTCATCATGCGCGACTATCAAGCAAACCCTCAAAAATTGTGGGCAACCAGGGCGATTTAAAACTGCAACTCAAGGGGACGTCATGAAAATCAACTTACTAACGTTGCCAATAAAACAACAGACAAAACGGTACAAAAAATGAGACAACGCCTGTTCAATTTTGTCCTGAAACACCCGGTGTGGGTCGTTGTCATCAGCATTATTCTAGTAATGATGTCAGCGGCCGGCGCACATCTGCTGGTATTCAAAAGTGATTACCGGGTATTTTTCAGTGCAGCCAATCCGCAATTGACTGCTTTTGAGCAGATGCAAAAGCGTTACAGCAAGAGCGATAACGTAGCATTTATTGTCTCTCCCGCTGACGGTGAAGTATTCACGCCCCGCACGCTGAGTGCCCTACATGCGCTGACGGAAGAAGCCTGGCAGCTGCCCTACTCTACTCGAGTCGATTCTGTGACCAATTTTCAGTATACCTGGGCAGAAGGCGACGACATGGTGGTTGAAGACCTCATCGCCGATCCGGCAAACATGACGGCCGAAGCACTGGAACAACGCCGCCAGATAGCGCTGAGTGAGCCCCTGCTCATCGGCAAACTGATCTCTGATCAGGCTCATGTCAGCGTGGTCAATGTCACCATTCAACTGCCCGGCAAGAATCTGGTTGTGGAAGTCCCTGAAGTGATCAGCAAAGCCCGTGAAATCCAAGCTGACCTGATGCAGCAGTACCCGGATATCAATATCCAGTTGAGTGGCATGGTGGTGATGAACAACAGCTTTGCCGAGGCCTCTCTGCATGATAATGCCACTCTGGTGCCCCTGATGTTTGCGGTGGTCATCCTGAGTATGATTGTTCTGTTACGTACCTTTAGTGGCACCCTTGCCACCGTAATCATCATTCTGTTTTCAATTGCCGCGACCATGGGCCTTGCTGGCTGGGCGGGTTACTACCTCACAGGCCCTTCGGCGACCACTCCGATTATGGTACTCACTCTGGTAGTAGCTGATTGCGTACATATACTCAGCAGCATGTATTACGATATGCGCCAGGGTAAAAGCAAAACTGAAGCAATCCACAACAGCCTGCGCATTAATTTTCAACCCATATTCCTGACCAGTATTACGACCGCCATCGGCTTCCTCAGTCTGAACTTTTCTGATTCACCGCCGTTTCGGGATCTTGGTACCATGGTCGCCACCGGAGTAATGCTGGCTTTTGTCATGTCCATCACCCTGTTTCCCGCCCTCTTACAACTGTTACCCCTGCACGTCAGCGTGCAGCCCAAACAGACCCAACCCTTCATGCAACACCTGGGCAGTTGGGTGATCCGCCATCGGAAACTGCTATTACCGGGTATGGTGGTGATCATGAGCAGTCTGATACTGTTTCTGCCGCAGAATGAGATCAACGATGATTTTGTAAAATACTTCGATGAGTCAGTGCCTTTCCGCCAATCGACAGACTACATGCAAGAAAATATTTCCGGGATGGCATACCTGGAACTGTCGGTGGAGAGTGGTGAAAGCAGTGGCATAAACCAGCCCGCATTTATCAGGCTGCTGGGCGACCTGACCGCCTGGTTAAGACAACAACCAGAAGTTGATCATGTGAACAGCCTCAGCGATACCCTGAAGCGCCTGAATAAAAACATGCATGGTGATGATCCGGAATATTATCGCCTGCCTGCTGACCGCCAGCTCAGCGCCCAGTACCTGCTGTTATATGAAATGTCTCTGCCCTACGGGCTGGACCTGAACAACCAGTTAAATGTCGATAAATCCTCCACCCGTCTTATCGTCACCACCGATAACCTGACAAGTCAGGGGCTTATTGATCTGGAGCAACGGGTTCAAGACTGGTTCACTGCTCAGGCTACCGACTACAACCTGAAAATTGCCAGCCCCAGTATCATGTTTGCCCATATCGGCCAGCGTAACGTGCAAAGCATGTTACTGGGAGTGATATTTGCCCTGGTGCTGATTTCAGTATTACTGGGTATCGCCCTGCGTTCCCTGCGTTTTGGCCTGATCAGTCTGCTGCCAAATATCGCCCCGGCCGCAATGGGTTTCGGCGTCTGGTACCTGTTGGATGGTCAGGTCGGGCTGGCGCTATCCGTTGTTGCTGGCATGACCATGGGTATTGTGGTGGATGATACGGTCCACTTCCTCAGTAAATACCTGCGGGCCCGGCGGGAACATGGCATGGACAGCCAAGCCGCCGTCGCATATGCCTTTAACAGTGTCGGCCGGGCACTGTGGATTACCACGGCAGTTCTCGTAGCGGGTTTTCTGGTATTGGCACAATCGACCTTCAAGGTGAATGCCGATATGGGATTGCTGACCGCAATCACCATTCTGCTGGCCCTCGCCGTAGATTTTTTCTTCCTGCCACCGCTTTTGATGTTGCTTGATCGCAGTCCGGCAAAAGCCCCTCAAAAGCAAGAACCACCGATTTCAGGAGACCATGATGTTATTCAACAATCCTAGATTCACCCCGCTGATTTTTCTGGCCCTGCTGACCGCCAGCAACCATGTACTGGCCGAAACTGCTGAAGAAAAGGGCCTGCGTATTGCTAAAGAAGCAAAACAGCGTGACCAAGGCTGGCAGGATAGTCAGGCCGATATGGCGATGATTCTGAGCAACAGTGAAGGCCAGGAAAGCCGTCGTGAATTGCGCATAAAAACCCTGGAAATTGCCGATGATGGCGATAAAAGCCTGACCATTTTTGATCATCCGGCAGATGTGAAAGGCACTGCATTCTTAAGCTTTTCTCATGCAGTGGAAGCCGACGAGCAGTGGTTGTACCTACCGGCATTAAAACGGGTTAAACGTATCTCTTCGCGCAACAAATCGGGACCGTTTATGGGGTCGGAATTTGCCTATGAAGACCTGGCATCATTCGAAGTCGCCAAGTACCATTACCGCTACCTGCGTGATGAGGTTTGCCCCGACCAGCCGATGACATGTCATGTCGCAGAATATTATCCCAATGATCCACATTCAGGTTATACCCGCCAGATTGTCTGGCTGGATGTGGACGAATACCGGCCCTGGAAAATAGAGTTCTATGACCGCAAAAACAGCTTATTAAAAACCCTGACCCACTCAGATTATCAGCAATACCTGAATCACTACTGGCGTCCGGATCGCATGCTGATGGTCAATCATCAAACCGGTAAAAGTACCGAACTCACCTGGCAGAACTACCGTTTTCAAACCGGATTAGATGCCGCCGATTTCAACCGCAACAGTCTGAAGCGGGCCCGTTGATCTATGCAGTATCTTCGTCTAACCGGCCTGTTACTGTGCTTACTTATGGCTCCCACCAGTCAGGCTATAACGCTGTCCGGAAGTATCTCTGCTGAGCTAAGGTACTTCGGTGACACTGGATTGTATGATCAACAGGATTATCAGTCTGCTTTTGCGCTCGCCGCCCAACCCGAGTTTTACTGGCAGTCTGAATCGGGTGACGACAGTCTGTTGATTACCCCCTTCCTGCGCTTCGACCAACGAGACAGTGAGCGTAGCCACTTTGATATCCGTGATCTGAGCTGGATCCATCTGAGTGAAGACTGGGAGCTGCGCAGCGGAATCCGCCGGGTATTCTGGGGTGTCACCGAGTTTCAGCATCTGGTGGATGTCATCAATCAAACCGATGCAATAGAAGACCTGGACGGTGAAGACAAATTAGGTCAGCCCATGCTGAACCTGTCCCTGGTACGAAGCTGGGGTATCGTCGATCTATTTCTTCTACCCGGCTTCAGAGAACGTACCTTTGCCGGTGATGAGGGACGCTTACGCAGTCAGTTGCCTGTAGACACCGATCAAGCTCAGTATGAGTCCGCTGCAGGTGAAAAACATTTGGATACAGCCCTGCGCTGGAGCAATAGTATTGACCTGTTCGATATCGGCTTATATTGGTTTCATGGTACCCAGCGTGATCCACTGCTCAATGTCGCACACAAGCATGGTTCACCGGTATTAGTACCCTATTATCCGCAAATGGATCAGTTTGGCCTCGACCTGCAAGCCACGCTGGACAGCTGGTTGTGGAAGCTAGAACTACTTTACCGGGATAGTAAGCCCGAACATTTCTGGGCGATGCAGGGCGGCGTTGAATACACCCTGTATGGCATGGCCGATTCATTCGCCGATCTCGGCCTGCTGCTAGAATATGGCTGGGATCAGCGTGGCGAAAGCAGCACGACTACCTTTCAGCGGGATCTGCTGCTGGGTGCCCGGCTGGCGCTGAATGACAGCGCCAGCAGTGAGATCCTGTTTGGCGTGGGTCATGACCTGGATAACCAAAGCCACTCTTTGGTGTTTGAGGCAAGCCGCCGATTGGGCGGTTATTGGAAAATCAGTCTGGATGGACGCCTGTTCAGCGCAGATGACCCGCGAGATCCCGTGTATCAATTGCGCCAGGATGACCACCTGCAGTTGACCCTGGAGCGTTATTTCTGAGGTTTGTCCCCATCACCCTGCTGGCGTGCCAGCATCTCTGCTTCTATTTCATCCAGGCGTTTAAGCTCATCCTGCAAACTCTGATATTTTTCCGGCTCCCAGATGATTTGCTGGTTATCCCGATCAATTTCGTAACGCGCATGGTAAAGAAAATCCATCCCCAGTAAGCCATTGGTATCTTGTGATCCGCCCTGAAAATCTATGATCCCGGCACGCACATTTTTGATTTTATAGGGCCCAACCTCAATCCGGTCCAGATTAATGGCTTCTGTCTTCACCCGACGACCATCAGCCACTCTGGCATAACCCGAGGGCAAATACTGAGCACCCAGGCTACTTATGGCACCCTTATGCAAGACGGTAGATGTAGCCCCGGTATCCATCACGAGCGTCAGGTATTGGCTACGTGAGCCATACACGACTTTCACTGGCACGGTGATACGGCTGTGGTGCATACCAATAGGCGTGATCCAATCCTGCATCGCGGCTTTGATCTGCTCGCGGTTATAGCTGAGCTGCTGTTGCCAGTCTTTCAACTGACGCTGCTGATCCAGTGCCTGCAGCTCTCCAGGCGCAAGACGGTCATGCTCTTCTTCTCGGGTTTCCAATTGATTGCGGTAACGTGCAGGTACTTTAGATAGCTGATCCACGAATACCTTACGTCCAGTATCATCAACATATTGATAAATACGCGCCTCAACCAGCGCAGGCATACTGAGTAGCAGACAGATCAGCATCGCGCTTCGCATCATAATTTCCCTACCAGAATCTCGTTGATGCGCAACTCACCCTGCTCCAGTTGTATCCGACTGGTCAATTTTCCGGCCTGCTCCACCAGATAACCCTCGGCCTTAAGGTGCTCCAACCGGCCGGTCACCTGCGGGTCATCTAAATTAGTCACCATGGCAATATCCATAGCCAATTCCAGATCTATCAACAGGCGTTTTTGCAACAGGTTCGGATCCGCCATTAACTGATCCAACGCCAGATTGCCTACTACCACATCACCCGTAGCATTCAATCTGCCATGCTCAGATTCAAGCTCAACCTGATTGAACTGCAGCGTCACACCTTGCCTTGTCAGGCTATCCAATACCGGCAAAATGGTCAGCGGATCACTGGCTTGTTGCGGTGTCATTTGCGCCAAAGTAGCGGTTAACGCCATCGCTGCTGCCAAATCAACATCAAGTCGACTATCCAGCAACATGTGGTTAAATTCAAAATGCTTATCGCTGGTTTTGTCCTGCATCTCAAAACCGTCTATGCGGCTGCGGCTATCAAGATAGAGGCGCGGGGCATCCGCCTGCTGCTGCATCTCCATGGTCAGACTCTGAAACCTGAATTGGCTGCGCATGGCATCCATCATCACCGGCCCCAGCAACAGCTGAGCATGGGCGGTTGCGTACTGACCACTGTGCAGGTCTGTGCCCGGCACCAATACGGCATGCTGCTCCAACGTCATCACGCCAACTGCAAACCTGCCAGCCGGCACGGTTAATTCCAAACCTTCAAAGTTAGCGGCCATATTCAGCTCGCCTGCACTGAACTCAGCATCTGCCTGTAATTCGCCAAACACGAATGTTCCCTGATTAAGCGGTATCGTCAATGCCGGGCTGTTCAGACTGGATTGGTGGCTCAGGGTTTGGTTAAACGGATCAAGCGATAGTGCCAGACGAAACTCTGGTAGTGCGTTACTTGCAGTATTCTGCCACTGCAGTAGGTGATCCTGGATCACACCAGGAGAAAAACGCAGTAAGTAATCCGCTGTTAAAAAACCATTACTGACTGCCAGATCGAAGGGAATAATATCCCCTCCCAGTAACTGCCTGACCTCAGCAGGTGGATTATCCAGTATCACTTCCAGCCGATAGTTCGAGGCAAAAAAGCCCCGTTGACCTATCAGGTTAAGTGCAACTGGGAAGGGTGCGCGGCTTTGCAGGCGACTCAGTTCTTCCTCCAACGCCTGCTCTGCTTGCTGGCCGGTATAGGACACTCCCGCAGCATACGCTGCCAGTACAACCACAATAAACACCAATATTGAAAATCGTTTCATCCCTTCTCCATGATGCGTATCCTGCCGCTATGATCGTCACGTGATATTGATCAGTTAAAGTAGCCAGCTAGCCCCTGCCACATGAACAGCATAACCAGCAACATTAATACCATCACCAGGCGCCCCATCCAGCAGCGCAGGCAGGTTTTCTTATTCGCCACTCAACCACCCGCCAGCTTGACAGTGAAGCCCTCTTTTTCGAGCAGGCTCCGCAACTTTTCACGATGATCGCCCTGAATCTCTATCACGCTCTCTTTTAAGGCACCGCCAGTACCGCAGCTTTTCTTCAGTTTAGCTGCCAACTGCTTAAGTTCTGCTTCAGGCAAAGCAACACCACTGATGGTGGTCACACCCTTACCTTTGCGGCCCGAGGTTTCCCGACGAATCCGTACAACACCGTCCAGACCCGCCAAGCGCGCCTGATCGGCCTGATCCGCACAGCGGCATTCCGCCACTGCCTCACCACAGCCCGGGCAAAGGTTGCCTTTTTCTGTTGAGTACACCAAACCTGTTAACTGATCTGACAATGACGCCAAAATGTATTCCTGTTGTTAACTAACCATGTTAATCCGATCATAGCATGGGCTATATAAGCGGCATCAACTCGGCAAAGCGACCTGCCAACCACATCGCCGCCCCCCCTAAACTCAGTTAAGCCCACCTATCTGCCGCGCCAGATAGGTCGCGTAGTTGTCCGTCATGCCACTTATAAAGTCCAATGCGCGCATGTATGAAGGGTACAAGGGCAGATCAGGCGTTGGGGCATGAATGCCCATCAGACTGATAATTCTCTCACTGCGGTAGCTTAGCTCCTGCCCCTCACGCGTATGATTTTCATAAACGGCATGACAAAACGCTTCCAGCAGAATACCTAAGATAGTGTAGGCACCCACTTCCAATTCAGTCTTACGGGTATCCGGGAACACCTGATCCCGAGCCAATTGCTTGGCCTGTCGGATACCCGACGCCACATCAGGATCACCATCCAGCAGCAGTTCACCCTGGTATTCACCACACATAATGGCTTCCTGATTAGCAAGATAAGCACTCACACTGGAGTTGACCATATGCTCCATTGCCCGACCTCGCAGGGCAGAGATCTTGCGCCGGGCGGATGCCTGGGATGTTAGGATTTCATCATCAAAACTATCCACGCCACAGAGCTGCATAAGGATTGGTCTAATCTCTTCAAAATGCAGAATACTCAACTCCACCGCATCCTCCAGATCAACAATGGCATAACAAATATCATCTGCCGCTTCCATCAGATACGCCAGTGGATGACGGCACCAACGGTGTTTACCCTTGGCCACCAGTCCCAGCTCTGTGCCCAGGTGATCAAGAATCTCCACCTCAGTCAGATAGGCGCTGAATTTGCCCCGCCCACCGGCATCTGCCGAACTCCAGGGGTATTTCAACAAGGCACCCAACGTTGGGTAGGTCAATCTCAAACCACCATCAAACAGGTGATTCTCTATCCGGGTCACAACTCTGAAACCCTGAGCGTTACCTTCAAAGGTCATCAGATCCAATCGTTCAGCCGACGTCAGACGACTGAGCTGCACACTGTCCTGGTGGCGTTTGAACCAATCCCTGATGGCGTATTCACCAGCATGACCAAATGGCGGGTTACCGATGTCATGCGCCAGACAAGCTGACTGCACAATCATACCGATGTCATATGCACTGGCCCAATCAGGCAGTTGCTCCTGAATCGCCTCACCGACACGAATCCCCAGACTACGGCCTAGGCTTCCCACTTCGATAGAGTGGGTGAGTCGAGTATGAATATGATCATTCAGCGACATCGGATGGACTTGCGTCTTGCGGCCCAGCCGCCGAAAAGCACTGGAAAAGATAATCCGATCCTGATCCTTGTGAAAGTGACTGCGGCCTGCCTCTTCGGCTGGCAATTCTGCATGCCCGTATCGACGGGTAGTTAACAGGCGGTGCCACTGCATGGCCATATATAGCTTCCTTATGTCGACAAAAGCGGTCCTGCCGACTATCACTCAGGTTAATGATCTCAGAATTGTACCAGTGAACAAATACCAGTTCTGCTGTCAGACACTATGCTTATGAGTGAGGTGAACAGCATGAAAAAAACACGCACAGAGCAGGACAGCATGGGTACCCTGGAAGTTCCTGCCGACGCCCTATATGGAGCCCAAACACAGCGCGCCGTCGACAATTTCCCGGTGAGCGGTCAAGCCATGCCAAAGGCGTTTATTCAGGCATTGTTACATATAAAAGCGGCCGCAGCCCGCGCCCACATCACACTGGATAAACTGCCGCCACAACTTGGGGAAGCGATTGCCGAAGCCGCAGATCAATTACGTGACAGTCCCCAGCTGATGCAGCACTTCCCGGTGGATATCTACCAAACCGGTTCCGGCACCAGCAGTAATATGAATGCAAACGAGGTATTAGCCACGCTGGCCAGCCGTCAGCTGGGGCAACCGGTCTCCGCCAATGATCACGTCAATTACGGCCAAAGCAGCAATGACGTGATTCCAACAGCAATCCATGTCAGTGCTGCCCTGTTGCTCGATCAGGCACTTCTGCCTGCCCTCTCCCACCTCAGTCAGACAATTCGGGATAAAGCCGATCAGGTCAGTGGGGTCATCAAAACCGGACGCACCCATCTAATGGATGCGATGCCAGTGCAACTGAGCCAGTCCCTAGAGGGTTGGGCAACCCAGATTGACCAGAACCGTTCGCAACTGATTGCACTGCAACCCCTGCTCCACAGCCTGGCTCAGGGCGGGACCGCTGTGGGCACCGGTGTTAATGCTGCAGAGGGCTTTGCCACAACATTCTGCCAAGTACTCAGTGCAGCCACCGGACTGACCTTTACCCCTGCAGCGAGTTTTTTTGCTCATATGAGCTCTCAGGATATCGCCGTTGCCTTGTCAGGACAGCTGAAAACCCTGGCGGTGAGTTTAATGAAAATCGCTAACGACCTGCGCTGGATGAACTCTGGCCCTCTGGCCGGATTGGCAGAGATTGAACTGGAAGCACTGCAACCCGGCTCGTCCATCATGCCCGGCAAGGTTAATCCAGTCATCCCTGAAGCCGTCACCATGGTGGCCGCACGGGTGATGGGCAATGACACCAGCATTACGGTTGCCGGACAATCGGGTAACTTTGAGCTGAATGTGATGCTGCCATTGATCGCCCACAGTTTATTGGACAGCCTGTCATTGCTGGCCAATGCTTGTCAGCTACTGGCAGATAAAGCGATCAGCAGCTTCCGGATCAATCAGACTCAAATGGCGCAGGCTTTAAGCCGAAATCCTATTTTAGTGACCGCGCTTAATCCTGAGATCGGCTACCTGAAAGCAGCCGCGATTGCCAAGAAGGCCTATACGGAGCAGCGGCCTATTGTCGATGTGGCGGAAGAGGAAACTGAGCTGGACCGGGAAACCCTCTGCCAATTGCTGGACCCAGAAAAATTAACCAAAAACCCTTAGTCTCAGGTGTCATCAAACTCAGCCTTTAACTCAACACAGTTACCATCGGGATCTTCAATGTAGAGCGAATCACCAAAGCCGGTAGCACCATAACGCCGTTCAACTGCGCTTAACAGTCGGACTCCCTCTGCTTGGAAGTAAGGCAGCAACTTATCCGCATCAAACGGCCGAATACGTAAACAAAAGTGTTCCATATTCTGCCCCGCTGGTTGCTGTTCAACCGGCTGCAGATCAATCAAGGTATTGCCCGCACGCAACTGATAAAGCGGGACAGATGCCACTGTGCGTTCCAGGCGACAGCCCAGTATACGGTTATAAAATTCCATGCTGCGCTTAATATCCCGGCACAGTATTACCACATGGTCTATGCCAATAATCGAGAACATCCAGACACCTCAAATTCAGTGCAACACGTTTTTCGCACTGCTTATCAGAATACTTTAGAATGCCTTCGGAACTTTTGCTCTGGCCCGGCACTCAGTTACGGGTAAGTGCAAACCTGTCTTATTAACAACAATAACGTCAAGGACTAACGACTATGCGACATATCCTTCTTTCTCTGTGCCTGATGCTAACTGCGGCTTTCAGTCATGCAGAGGCAGAACAGGTCAATCCTCAGGTCATCCTGCAAACCAGCCAGGGGACTATCGAACTTGAGCTGTTCCCGGAGCAAGCACCTGAAACAGTGGCAAATTTCCTGACCTATGTCGACGATGGTTTTTACAACAACACCATCTTTCACCGCGTTATTCGTGGTTTTATGATTCAGGGCGGTGGCTTTACCGCGGACCTTGACCGCAAGGTTACCCGAGCACCCGTGCGCAATGAGTCCAATAACGGTTTAGCAAACTTGCAGGGCACCATTGCCATGGCCCGTACCAGCAACCCCGACAGTGCTACAGCACAATTTTTCATCAATGCCGCAGATAATCCGATGCTTAACCTGCGCCCAGGTCGCATGGGTTATACCGTATTCGGCCGGGTGGTAAATGGTATGGATGTGGTTATCAAGATTAATAATCTGCCCACGATGATGAAAGGCAGCCACCGTGATGTGCCGGAACAGGATGTCACAATAGAGAAAGCATTCCGCAAGAACGCTCAGTAAATGCTAACAGGCAGTGCAGCCCTGCACTGCCTTTTATCTCACTGTTTCAAGGCAGAAATGCCACATACTGACCTTGCAGACGCGACGCCACTTTTTCACCCTGACGTACTTCAACCTGCAATCTCAGCCGGGTTCGGCCGCGCTGCTCAAACTGTGCCAGCACCGAAGCCAGCTCGTCCGCCTCCGGCAGGTGGGAAACCACAGTAAAATCGCCCGTGACCGGTTTTAGATATTCTACCTGACTATCTTTCACCACCACGGCAGCTTTAATGCCCTGCTCCTCCAGCCACAATGTCGTCAGACTCCAGCCACACAACGTAGCCAGTGCTACCTGAGCGCCACCAAAGCCGGTGCCCTTATCATTCACATTAGGTAACAGCGCGGCAGGCATCTCCAGGTTATGGCCATCCCACAGCGGTGCACTAAGCCCCATGTGACAGGTCAGAGGGATCTCTCGATTCAAGCGTTTGAGAAAGGCGTCCCCTGTGACACGATCAGTCATTGTCAGATTCCGGCCAGCGGGCAACAAACTTACTGGTTTCTAGCTTGGGCACCCGACGCTGCCGCACCGGGGTCCCGAAGTAAACATAACCAATAATCGACTCTTCCGGCACAAGGCCCAGGCCTTGGTGCACTGTAGGGTGATAGGCCATACTACCGGTACGCCACATCGCACCCAGCCCCAAAGCATGAGCTGCAAGAATCATATTTTGCGCACAGCATCCGGCCGAAATTTGCTGTTCCAGCACCGGCACTTTGGCATGCTCAACTGCCTTAGCAATTACGACAACAATACAGGGCGCGCGCAGGGGTTTACCCGCAGTCTTTTGCCGCCTTTCTGCAGGTAGGTCCGGATTATCGCTGAGGGCCGCCTGAGTAAATAATTCTCCCAGCGCCGCGCGATCCTCACCCTCTATCAGCAGAAACCGCCAGGGTTTTAAAGCACCATGATCCGGCGCTCTGACTGCGGCAGTAAAGATCTGCTCCAGCTGCTCTGAGGTAGGACCCGGTGCTTCCAGCAGAGGCATAGAAACCCGTTCATGTAACAGGCTTAGTGCATCCATATTAGCCTCCGGATTACTGGCGACTCAGGCGCAGGTTATCAATATCGTCCATCTCTGAACTGCGGAAAGGGTTAATATCCAACCCACCACGACGCACGTAGCGAGCATAGACACTCAGGCTCTCCGGCTGACACTGCTGCCAGATATCCATAAAGATATTCTCAACACACTGCTCATGAAAGTCACCGTGTTCACGGTAAGAGATCAGGTACTTGAGCAGACCTTCACGCTCAATATCGCGCCCTTTATAACTGATACCAATCGTAGCCCAGTCGGGTTGCCCTGTGACTGGGCAATTGGACTTCAGTAGATGGCTATACAGTACCTCTTCAACTTCATCATCACCGATACTCAATAGCTCGGGAGCGGGCTGGTAGTGCTCAATTTCAACATCCTGATTATCGATGCAAAAACCGGTGAACTGGCCAAATGCCGGTGCCTGATCAGGATGATACAGGCGCACCTTAACCTCCCCTTCTGCCGCCGCAGACAGGTCTTCAGTCAACTGCTTTTCCACCTGCCACTGTGATTCGAACCGGGTCAAGTTATACGAGTTGAGATACAGCTTCAGGGATTTGGATTCAATGATATTAACTGAATTCGCGGCCACCTTGATCTCAGCCAGACGAACTTCCGGTTTGCCCCGAAGGTTCAGCCATGACAACTCATAAGCGTTCCAGATATCCACCCCTTTAAACGGCAGAGCACTGCGCTCTATACCTTTTGCCGTCCAGTTGAGGTGGCGAGCGATCGGGTGCAGCAATTCCGGAGCATACTGGTTGACGTAGTCCGTCTGCTGTCCCAATGGTGAAGTGTGCAGCGGGTCAGGCTGGTTCATCAGTTACGAATCCCTTTGCCGGTGTTCAGCAAATGCAATGAATAGAAAAACAGGCACCCAATAAATAGTAAAATAATGCTAAAAGCAAATCCCACATGGATATCACTTACCCCGAGGATGCCGTAGCGGAAACTGTTAACCATGTACAAAATCGGATTCAGCTGCGACACCCCCTGCCAGAACTCGGGCAGCAGGTTAATCGAATAAAACACCCCGCCCAGATAGGTCAACGGTGTCAAAATAAAGGTTGGGATAATCGCGATATCATCAAAGGTATTGGCATACACCGCATTGATAAAGCCGCCCAGTGAAAACAAAACCGCCGTCATAATCACCACACCAACAGTCACCCCCAGATGGTGAATCTGTAGGTCAGTAAAGAACAGCGACAGTAGAGTAACGATACAGCCCACCGCCAGACCACGCGATACACCGCCAATGACATAGCCACTCAGGATCACCCAGTTAGGCACCGGCGCTACCAGCAGCTCTTCAATATTGTGCTGAAACTTGCTGCCAAAGAAAGATGACACCACATTGCCATAGGAGTTAGTGATCACCGACATCATGATCAGACCGGGCACGATGTATTCCATGTAGCCAAAACCACCCATCTCACCAATACGGCTACCAATCAGATTACCAAAAATAATGAAATACAGGGTCATGGTAATCGCCGGTGGCAACATCGTTTGCGCCCAAATGCGGGTAAAACGACGTATCTCTTTAGCCACAATGGTGGTGAACGCGGTCCAAAGCAGTTTTCTGTGTCCTGCTGCCGTAAGTTCCGGGGGTGCAGTTGAAATCATGCCGTCGTTACCTCTTCCCGTGGCAGGTTCTTTTCAACCAGAGAAACAAACAACTCCTCCAGTCGATTGGCTTTGTTACGCATACTGCTTACCGCAATACCCTGTGCCGATAATTGTTCGAACAGTGGGTTGATGCCCTGGGATTTTGCAACATCCACTTCCAGGGTATGCTCATCTAACAAGCGTACGGTGTAATCCGTAACCACAGGCAACACATCAACATCCTGTTCAAGATCGAGGACAAAGGTCTCTGTATTCAGTTTATACAATAGAGACTTCATGGAACTGTTCTGAATAATTTTACCGTGATCGATTATGGCAATATTGCGACACAGGCTTTCCGCCTCTTCCAGATAGTGAGTGGTGAGAATGATGGTGGTGCCTGCGGCATTAATCTCCTTAAGGAATTCCCACATGGAACGGCGCAGTTCGATATCGACTCCGGCAGTCGGCTCATCAAGGATCAGTAACTGTGGCTCATGCACCAGGGCACGGACAATCATCAATCGGCGCTTCATACCTCCGGACAACATGCGGGCGACTTCAAAACGTTTTTCCCACAGCCCCAGCTTACGCAGGTAGTGCTCAGCGCGCTCCGTCGCCTGCTTTTTCGGGATACCGTAAAAACCGGCCTGGGTTACAACAATATCCAGTACCCGCTCAAATGCATTGAAATTAAATTCTTGGGGAACCACGCCAAGACAGAGTTTGGCGCGGGTCAGCGACTGATCAATGTCATGACCAAAAACGCTGACTGTACCGCGGGTTTTATTGACCAACGAGGAAACGATGCCAAGGGTGGTGGACTTGCCCGCACCATTGGGGCCAAGCAACGCAAAGAAGTCACCCTGTTTTACTTCAAGTGAGATGCCTTTTAGCGCCTCAAATTTATTGTCATAGACCTTATGCAGGTCTTCAATTAGCAATGCTGCTGTCATCAGATACATCCGGTAAACAGAGTTTAGGCCTGTAAGGTGGGGCTTTAGGTGCCTGATTTCAAGCGTTGCCACTGCAACAGAGTGTTACGGGGCGACAGCTTGTCTGGCAGTGGGTACACTTGTCCCCCTGATTCACCGGACACTTTGCAGGAAAGTTGCTATGCACGATGCCTATCATGCCTTTCATCTAAATCTATTGAAGTTGGCCTATAACAACCTGTCCCGTCATACGCCTTTCGATGACCCCAATGACCACACATCGGCAGAACTCATGGCACAATGGCAGCAGCTTATTGCGCATTTCTCCGATCAGGTTGACCTGAGTCTGGGTCAGCAACTTCTGGAACGAATCGCCATCACCTACCCCGACCTGATGCCGCTGGTGCCGCGTGACCTGTTCTGGTTTTTTGGCGGCAGTTGCCTGCACTTTATGCCGGATGAAGAGATCAGTCTCTATCAGCAACTGGATGAACTGCGCTATGAAGCCGAAGCCTCGGGTAATACTGAATTTAACTACGAAGTCGTACGCGCCAGAATCCTCGGCCTGCACTGATTATTTTTTCAACTGCAGGCTCTGACGCATCTGCTGGCGCACATAAGCCGGCAGCTCTTCTGCGGGCAATGGTTTGCTGTAAAAATAGCCCTGAATCTGATGGCAACCATGATTCAACAGGTAAGTAAGTTGCCTTGGGGTTTCGACCCCCTCAGCTATACATTCAAGTCCCAGACCCTGCGCCAGACTGATAATCGCCTTAATAATGGTTTCACCCTCACCGCGATCACCAATATCATTGATAAAACTCTTGTCGATTTTAAGCGTATTGAGCGGCAATTTTTTCAGATAACTCAGGGATGAATAACCGGTACCAAAATCATCCATGGATAAAAAGATCCCCATCTCACGGACCTGACGCAGCTTGGGTAAGGTCACCTCAGGCTGTTTTAACAGGAAACTCTCGGTGACCTCCAAGTCCAACAGCTCAGGGGGCAATTCCGTTTCCGCCAGCACTTGCTGCAGGGTATCCAGCAAAGACGCATGCAAAATTTGCTGCCCCGCCACATTAACGCCGATCCGGAACCGCATGCCTTGCTGATTCCATTGCTGGGTATTACGGCATGCCTCATATAACACCCAACGGCCAATCTCGATAATCAAACCGGTCTCTTCTGCCAGCGGAATAAACTTATCTGGAGGAATAAAACCATGGTTCGGATGCTGCCAACGCAATAGCGCTTCCACCCCTATCACTTGCCCATTACGGGCATCAATCTGCGGCTGGTAATGCAACCGAAACTCATCCCGCTCAAGCGCCTTGCGCAAGTCATTGGTCAGGGAGAAACGTTCATAACGGTCACTGCCTCTATCACCCTCAAAGAAGCAATACTGGTTTTTACCCCGATCTTTGGCCTCAAACATCGCCACATCGGCATGCTTAACCAGCGTAATTCGATCAGCCCCATGGTCCGGGTAGACTGCAATACCGATACTCAAACTCGAGAAAATCTCATAACCCGAGATCGAAAATGGCGAACGAAATGCTTCCAGTATGAGTTGCGCTACCTCGGCGACACTCTCGAAACCATCACAACCACTGAGAATAACCGAAAACTCATCCCCGCCCTGCCGCGCCAGCATACCTCTGCCACCAACAACATTCGCAATTCGCTTCGAAGCCAGCTGCAGCAGTTCATCACCCACAGGGTGACCCAATGAGTCATTCACATCTTTAAAACCATCAAAATCGCAGAACAGGATACCTACCCGCGACTGATCTTCACCCGCAGCCCCTTGCATGCCTAATATCTGCTCAAGACTGCTGTTAAACATCATCTGGTTCGGAAGTTTAGTGAGTGGGTCATGGTTGGCCAGCCACGAAAGTTGCTGCTCGGCCTGTGTACGTTCGGTAATATCCATACCAATGGATAAGATTACCGCGTCGGAATCAACTAGCTGCAGGCGGGAGTGCAACCAGGATATATGAATCAGGTGCCCAGCATCATCCAGTAAAGCGGTCTCCAGCTGAAGCTTGTTTTTCTGACCGGAAAATACCTGCTTAAATGCCTGGAGGTGTTTTTCCAGACCACCGGCCTGATGAGGCAGTTTAAGAAAGTTCAGGCTGATCGGCTCATCCTTAAGACGAAACAGATCCCGACCATAACGGTTCATGGTCACCACCCGCCCGTCACTGCTCATGGTCATAATGATGGTTTCGGCAGTATCCATCAGGCTGGTAACGAAATCACGTTCAGTTTGCAGCTGTTGTGATCGTTGCTGCAGGTTCTGTGCCCGCTGGATCAAAGAGGCTTCGAGGTGTTCAAGTTGGTTGGTTAACTCCCCGGTGGAGTCCTGCAACATATCCAACTCATCCTGGAAAATATTACCCTGTCGGTGACGCTTAAGCCCATGACGCACCTCACGATAACTACTGCTGGCCAGTAACGGCAGTAAACAGGCAATTTCACTTAACGCACGCAAGGGCCCCCGCAACACCAATAACTGGACCAACCCCGCAAACAACAGGCCTATAGCAGCAATGGTCAGTTGCCGAATTAATTCCTTGGCCGCCCGTTGATGTAACTCGGTGCGGTCATAGACCAGCACCCAGAATGCCTCAGCAGTTTCAGCTGATACGGGCTGCAGCACAACCTGATAGAAATGCGTTTCAAACTCCAGCGGGAAAATACCACCATCGCTGCCAATATTTTCCGTGCTAAGCAAACGATTAATGACACTTAAGTTTTCTTCCCGTTGCGTCAAGTATTGCAGATCAAATTGCCTATCCCCGCCGCCCGGTCTGACCGCCAAACCGATATCACGCCCGTACTGGGTTTTGAACTCCAGCACGATATCCCTGAGTTCACGGCTCACGACCAACACCCCGGTACTGACACCATTAAACAAAACGGGCATCGCTACCGAGCGCACACAAGTTCTGGCACAGTGAAAATGGCGCTTGGGAGTTTCAGTGGTCAATACATCTTGCACCAAGGCTATTGGTAACGCTGAGATATAGCCCTGACGTTCCAGCAATTCGCCTTTGGAGTTATACAGAAAAGCACCATCCAATACGCCGGAGATCATCATATCCGGTAAGTAATCCCGAATAGCTGCAATAAAGTCAAATTGGCTTGGATTAGTGTTGCTAACCGCGGCAAGCAAAGGGACAACTCCCCCAGCCTCGAGTAAGCGTTCAAAAGAATTATCTACCAGCCCCTGTAACGTCGCCTGATCGCGCTGAATGGAGCGTTGCTGGTTAACATCCAAATTGTGAGTCAACTGGCGATAAGCATAAACAGCATAGATCAACTGGGTAACCAGCAGCACCAATGCAAGGTATACCACCACCTTCCATTTCAGGCTGAGAAAATGCTGTTTTGAAAAACGCCCAAAAATCATCGCAATCAGAACCGGTAGGTTGCTTGCAGGATAAACAGATTCCAGTTTTGCTCTAGCTCTGAACTATCGGGGTTATCTAGCGGTGACAAACCCATAGTACCTTTCAGGTGGTGCAGCTCCGCACGCAGTAGCCAATGCATCGCCGGTTGCCACCCGGCACCTAAAGTCCAGTCGCGAAGGTAGCCCCGGTGAGCCGGCATACCTGATTCAGCAGCCGCTTGTTTACCATTACGGTCGTGTTTATTGGCGTAGCCCAGTTCCCGGCGAACAAACAGGCTGACTTTGGGTGACACCCGGTACTCCAGTTGCCCGTACACAGCATCCCCCATATTTGGCTTCTGGCTATCGAAAATTCCACCAAATCCCCTGACCTCAGATTCCCGAAACAGGTATTCACTCGTAAACGCCCAGCGCTGCCAGTTATATTGATAGGACAACACCGCCTGATCAACGGCAATCTCGCCATCCGCAGGAAACAGGTCACCCGCTCCCACCGAATCATAGCGCACCTTGGCATGGGCCAGTGTAAGCCCGTACTGTACTGTCTGATCATAACTTTTATACATGACCCGCCAAAAAGCGGCCGGACTATCATCCAGTTTGCCAGGGGCGTCAAATCCGATCAGCGCCTGCTCCAGTTCGGTATCTACCACCAGATAACCGGCCAACAGTTCGCTGTCGATTATCCCCTGACTAAAACCGTGACTGCCATATAGCATCAATCCATCGGCGGATAGCAATAGATTACGCGTCCCTTCCTGATAGATGGACTGTGGCAGCATAATGGAAGGCCGGGTAAACGCTACGTCCCGGGTATCATTATAGATTCCGTAGGGAATTTTCACCCGCCCCAACCGCGCACCCAAAAAGCCGGAAGTATGATCAAAAAAACGATAATCCACCTGGGCAAAGTCGACTCTGAGATTACCATCGTCCACTTCGCCCATACGCCTGGACATTAACTGAGCAGATAACAACCAGTTTTGCGCAGGGCTCCAGCTACTATTCAGGGCAATTTCACGGAAATCCAAACTACCACTTTCGCTATCACCGCTGACATTATTATCATCGGAGACGAAATAGCCCTGTGTTATGAAGCCATGCAGGTTAAATACTGTGTCACCCACAATTTCATGATCATGAGCAGCATTGGCAAGCATCGGCAGCAAACCACAGGCACACAGCACCCTAGTCCACTTGCAGAACTTTGACATTTTGCTCTCCTGTAATGGTTGCTGTGGTATAGCCTATAGCGCCAGGTACAGAACTGATTTTTTCCAGCATATCCTGTGGCGAAGCCACGACAACAGGCGCTTGACCGGCACCGGAAAAAACCAGCCTGTCCCAGATATTTTGTAACTGATAAGGGAAGATGCCCAGCTGACTTTTAATAATCTGGTCATTACTGGGGAATTGTTCGGGCAAGATAAAGACCCGAATTTCCTGACCGTCCGGCCAGGTACGTAAGCGCATGGAGAAAATCGACAGTAGCATGTATCGGCTAACCGGCGATTCGACAGCAACATCAGGATTAACAATGATGCCAGCGACACCTAAGCCGGGCCGAAGGAATAAAAAAATTATCAATAAAATCAGGAATTTTTTCATGCCTGCCACTATAACTACGCGAGTCTAAAGAGTAGACCCAAGCAATACCGAGTACAACTGAACTACAGTCTAAAAGCAATAGCACGAAGAGAGCATTGATGGCGTCCCATAGGGGGTTCGAACCCCTGTTACCGCCGTGAAAGGGCGGTGTCCTAGGCCACTAGACGAATGGGACACATTAGGTATGTAACTGGAGCGGGAAACGAGGTTCGAACTCGCGACCCCAACCTTGGCAAGGTTGTGCTCTACCACTGAGCTATTCCCGCTT